>NZ_DCEN01000049.1:34151-41136 GCF_002316955.1 Proteiniphilum sp. UBA1028 | reverse complement strand
TCGTTGGAGTCGATGGCGATGGAGCGCATCTGCACGCCCTCTTCCTTTGAGATGATGGAAATAAGGTTGGCCACGATGTTGATCTGGTCATTGCCAATTACGCGCAGCACAATGGTATAGCTTGAGGAACCCTTGGTTCCGGACCAGCGGGCTTTTAACACACGGTACCCAAAACGGGAAAAGAGGTCGTTTGAATTCGGGCAGTTTATACGGTGTATCTTGATGCCCTGAGAGGAGACAAAACCAAAAATCTCGTCCCCGAAAATGGGATTGCAGCATTTGGCGAGCCTATAGTCTATCCCCGTGAGATTCTGGTCGATAACAAGCTCGTCGCTACTTTTATAGTCGTGTGTCGGAGGCCTCAACGTGAAACTTTCGGCACTCACGGGCAGGTGCGAATCCCTGCCCTCGCCCTCTCTGTTTTCCAGCTCCAGATAACGATCGATGACCCAGTTCACATCCAGCTTTTCGACGGCAATATCCACATAAAAATCGGTCACCGTCTTATATTTGAGCTTTTTGATCAACTGCATCAGATGCGCGTCGTCCACCTCAATCTTGCGGTTCTTCATCCGCCGTGACAGGGTTTCCTTGGCAATATCCACCTGCTTGCCGGCCTCTTCCTTCAGAAGCTGCCGGATTCTGGCACGTGCTTTTGAAGTAACTACAAAGCTCAGCCAGTCCTGCTTCGGCGTCTGATGAGAGGAAGTGTTGATTTCCACCTGATCACCGCTTTTCAAGAGATGCTTGATGGGCACATTCTTGCCATTCACGCGCCCCGAAATGCAGGTGGCACCCAGCTTCGAGTGGATGGCAAAAGCAAAATCAAGCACGGTCGCTCCTTTTGGGAGTTTAAAAAGGTCACCCTTCGGCGTAAAGACAAAAATCTCTTCCTCATACAGGTCCAGCTTGAAGTCGGTCAGCTTCTGGCTCAGGTTGGACTCGCTCTCCTCAAGTGACTCGCGCAGTGAATTCAACCAGTTGTCCAGCGTAGACTCCTCCTTTACCCCTTTGTACTTCCAGTGAGCTGCCAGCCCCCGTTCCGCGATCTCGTCCATCCGCCTGGTCCGTATCTGAACCTCTACCCATCTGGCCTTTGGCCCCATTACGGTGATGTGGAGTGATTCGTACCCGTTACTTTTGGGAATAGAAAGCCAGTCCTTGAGTCGTTTTGGATTGGGCTGATACATATCAGTGATGATGGAATAGACCTGCCAGCATTGCGCCTTCTCCTGGTCGGCCGGTGCATCGAGGATTACACGGATGGCAAAGAGGTCGTATATACTCTCAAAATCAATTTTCTGCTTCTTCAGCTTGTTGAGGATGGAATGAATTGACTTTGTGCGCCCCTTGATGTCGTACTTCAGTCCCGTCTTGTCCAGCCGTTCCTTCACCGGTTCAATGAACTCCCGGATATATTGGTCGCGCGAACGTTTCGTTTCGTTCAGTTTTTGTGCAATAAAATCATACGAGTCGCGGTCGGTATACTTCAAACAGAGATCCTCCAGTTCCGATTTGATGGTGTAGAGGCCCAGCCGATGGGCCAGTGGCGCATACAGGAATGTGGATTCCACGGAAAGATCGAGCTGCTGCGAGCGCTCCGTCCCTTTGGCATCACGCATCAGCTGCAGCTGCCGGGCAATCATGATGAATACCACGCGGATATCTTCTGCCATGGAGAGCAACAACCGCATGTAGTTCTCCGACTCTACGGTCGACCGCTTGTCGGTGAACTCGCTAACCTTCTTCAATCCTCTGAGAATCAACTCCACCTCACTCCCAAAACACTCCTTCACCTCGGCAAGCGTATATTCGTTGTTTACCACCGGACGAAACAGGAGCACGGCGCAGACAGTAGGTTGCTTCAGCCCTATCTCATCCAGGGTAATCAGTGCCGTACGCATCTCAAGCAGCAGATCGTACAATGCTTCGTCACGGTTTACTTCAGCCTTCGAGAGCGACTCCTGCAGCATTCTCTTCAGCTGCAGCACTTTCTCTCCTTCCCAGGCTTGTCTCAAAAAAGAGTAAAGCCTGCGATAAAGCCGCAGAAACTCGGGGCGGTCGGCGAAGGTGATCTCTGTCATTGTTCGGTTTTGTGCATTAATGAACTACAAATTTACGATTTTATGCGAAAGTGCGCCTTTTCGTTGTGCAAATTAACCTTACTTTTGATGCCTTGTGAATTCAGGAACAAATTATTATATTTGCGTGATGATTGATCGCAGTCAATCACTGTTTTCGCAGACGAAAAAGCAGATATCATCCCTTTTATGAGAAAGTCAGTTTCATTTCTTTTTTTCCTGATTTCCTGTATGCTTACAGCACAACAAAGCGAGCTGATTCCCTTGAATGAGGGCTGGCAGTTCGCACAGGCTGACAAGGCCACACACAGCAACGAATCCGGTTCAACGTTCCGGCAATGGTATGCGGCGGAAGTGCCGGGGTCGGTACAGCGCGATCTGATTCGTCACGGCGTATTGCCCGACCCTTACTACGGCACCAACGAGAAACAGGTGCAGTGGGTGGAAGATGAGAACTGGGACTTCAAAAAATCGTTTACCGTCACTGCAGATCAACTGAAATACGACGAGGCGGTCATCTTTTTTGAAGGCCTGGACACTCATGCCGACGTGTTTCTGAATGGTGCCCGCATTCTGCAGACTAACAATATGTTCACCGGCCACAAGATACCGGTAAAAAACGTGCTTGTGGAAGGAGAAAACAGGCTCTATATCCGCTTTTATTCCCCCATACAGCGGATGATGCCGGCCCGAGCCACCTTTGGCTATGACTACCCGGCAGGGAACGACCACAGGGAGGAGAAACTGAGCATCTACAACCGCAAGGCACCTTACCACTTCGGGTGGGACTGGGGCATTCGCATGGTACAGATGGGCATCTGGAAGCCGGTATCCGTTCTTTTTTTCGACGATGCCCGCATCGATGACTACTATGTGAAGCAGGTATCGGTAAACGCACAACAGGCACGGATAGACAACCAGATTGAGATCATTTCCGTGGCGGAGCAACCCGTGCACGCCACCCTGTCGGTAGCATACCGCACAAAAGAAAGCGAACCCGGGAAGGCAGAAAAGAAGGTCACCCTCCGGAAAGGAAAAAACATCGTTTCCCTCCCGCTTGAAATAACCGCACCCCGACTGTGGATGCCGGCACATTGGGGGGAACAGCATCTCTACGACTTCACGGCACAGGTGCTGGTGGGAGACAGCGTGGTGGCGGAAAAAACAGTCCGGACCGGACTTCGCTCCATCCGTCATATTACCAAAGAAGATGCACATGGCAGTTCGTTTTACTTCGAGGTAAACGGCATTCCGCTTTTTGCCAAGGGATCCAATTACATCCCGGGAGAGATCCTCACCACGCAACAGGATAGCGCATATTATACAAAGATATTCGATCATATCGAAGGTGCCCACATGAACATGGTGCGCGTCTGGGGTGGAGGCATCTATGAGAATGAGGCTTTTTACCAAGAAGCCGATGAACGGGGAATTCTGGTCTGGCAGGATTTTATTTTCGGCTGCACCCCCTACCCTTCCGACGATGCCTTCCTTGCCAGCGTGAAAGAGGAGGCTGTTTACAACATCAAACGACTACGCAACCATGCTTCGCTGGCCTACTGGTGCGGCAACAACGAAGTGCTGGAAGGTTTACACTATTGGGGGTGGGACAAACAGTATCCCAAAGCGGTGATGGATGCCTGGTTTAAAGGATACGACAAGACCTTCAGGGAGATGATCCCCGCCCTGGTGAAGGAGTACGACGGCACGCGTGATTATACGCACGGCTCGCCGGATGTGGCCAACTGGGGCAGGCCACACCTGTTTAACCGGGGTGACGTGCACGACTGGGGCCTCTGGTATGGAGAGCTTCCTTTTGAAGCGATGGCCGGCAGGCTACCCCGCTTCGCCAGTGAGTTCGGTTTTCAGTCGTTCCCAGAGATGAAGACCATCCGCACTTTTGCGGAACCCGACCAGTGGAGCCTGGAAAGCGAAGTGATGAAAGTCCACCAGAAAGCATCCACGGGAAACGCGCTGATCAAAAAATACATGGACATGTATTACCACGAGCCGAAGAGTTTTGAGGATTTTGTATACGTGGGACTGGTGATGCAGGGCAACGGCATGGAGGAGTCGGTAGAGGCCATGCGACGTGGCAGGCCTTACTGCATGGGAGCACTCTACTGGCAGATCAACGACAGCTGGCCAGTGGTATCCTGGTCGAGCATCGACTACTACGACAACTGGAAGGCGCAGCATTACCGGATGCGCGATGTATTTGCTCCGCTCGCCCTGGGGATCGCGTTCAAAGAAGACACGTTGCAGTTCTACACCATGTCCGACCATCTGGAGGACAGGAATAACCTGCTGTTGACGGTGCAGCTGATTGATTTTACTACTGGAAAACAAAGGGAAATCAAAGAAAAGGTGCATGCCATGGCCAACACCAGTAACATCGTGATGACACTTGCCGCCTCATCCCTGCTGAATGAGTCCGACAAAGCCAACAAGATGATTCACGCCTTTCTCGGCGACAGCAGGGGAAACGTGATCTCTTCAAAAGACTACTTCTTTTACTGGCCCAACAAGCTGAACCTTCCCGAAACAAAAATCGACACAAAAGTACACTATGCCGATGGAGAATACACCATAATCCTGTCGAGCTGCAGGCTGGCAAAAGATGTTTTCGTGGAGATCCCTGTCCAGGGTGCCCGTTTCAGCGATAATTTCATCAACCTGCTGCCAGGAGAAAAAAGGACCATCGTGATCCGCTCGCCCCGGTTAAAAGCCGCCGACAGAACCCCTGTCACGGTAAAGCATATCCGGGAAACCTATTAACAGGGGTGGTGGATGGACTGGCATGGTCGCATGGAGTGGGCAAATATAAAATAGGGAATCACGTGCCAATGGCGTAATAGAGTTGGCTTTTACGAACAGGAAACAATGGGAAAAAGAGAAGACCTTTCCGTATTACTGGTGGTGGCGATCACTTCCTTTATGGGCACCTTTCTTATTTCGGCAGTCAACATTGCCTTACCCACTATTGAGAGGGACTTTTCCCTCTCGGCAATTGAGCTGAGCTGGATCATCACCTCTTTTATTCTGGGCACGGCCCTGTTCATGCTGCCCGCCGGAACCTGGGGCGACCGGAACGATAACCGGCGGCTTTTTCAGTGGGGTCTTCTTCTTTTCACATTATCTTCCCTCCTTTGTTATTTTGCACCGGACGGCTACTGGCTCATTGCCGGCCGTTTTGTACAGGGTGCGGGAGCAGCCTTCACTGGAACCACCGGGCAGGCCATCCTCGTGGCCACGTTTCCTGCCACTAGAAGAGGGCAGGTACTCGGCATTTCGGTTTCGTCCGTCTACGCGGGACTGGCCCTGGGGCCACTCGCAGGCGGTATTCTCACCATCCATACAGGCTGGCGCTCCCTTTTTCTCATTGCCACAATCTTTGGGCTTTTTACCACCCTTATTTCCCTGCGCTACATGAGAAAGAACGAAGAGAAAGCTCGCCCGGCCGGCAAAGGCGATCATATCGGGACCATCCTGTTTATGGCAGGCCTCTCGGCCCTGGTGTACGGTTCTTCCCGCATCCCGTCCCTCCCCGGCTGGGCTATGATGGGGGGCGCCCTCCTCATGCTGCTTCTCTTTCTGAGGGTTGAAAGGAACGCCCTCCATCCCCTGCTCGACATCCGTCTTTTTACCCACAACAGACTATTTACATACTCCAGCCTCTCCGCGCTCATCAACTACACGGCCACCTTCGCCATCGTCTTTTTCCTGAGTCTCTACCTGCAGAAGATACAGGGGCTCTCTCCCCGCGACGCGGGAGCAGTGATCGTGGCCCAGCCACTGATGATGGCTCTCTTTTCACCGGTTGTGGGCAGGCTGTCCGACAAAATTCAGCCTCGCTACTTTGCCACCCTGGGCATGGCCATGTGTTCGTCGGGCTTAGCCATGCTGGCATTTCTCTCGCCCGGCACATCCATCGGGTGGATCGTTGCCATCCTGATATGGGTGGGCATCGGATTTGCCCTCTTCTCTTCGCCCAATATGAATACCATCATGAGTTCCGTGAAACGGCCGCAGTACGGGCAAGCATCGGGCATTGCTGCTTCCATGCGGGTATTTGGACAGATCATCAGCATGAGCATCATCACCTTTCTCTTTTCCATCAACTTTGGCAGCTCATCAGTAGAGGCCGCTCCAGATCCGGTTTTTATGCATGTGATGCAGTGGGGATTTCTGATTTTTGCCCTTATAGGTCTGCCGGGCATCTATTTTTCCTTCAACCGGGGGAACGTAAAACAAAGGAAATAGTAATCCATGCGTACAACCAATGGGAACAACAAAGCAGTTTCCATGAAAAATACCCCCCAAAAGGGGATTTTCTGCTCTCATCTATAAAATTATCTTTGAAGATAAAATTTTAATGTACATTTGCCTATGCAAATCTCTGACACGTTCACACTTAACCTACATACTATGAGTTTTAAGAGAAGAGTTTTCAAGAACTTGCTGTTTGCCGGATGGTGCGTCCTTTCGGT
Source organism: Proteiniphilum sp. UBA1028 (assembly GCF_002316955.1). Classification (NCBI taxonomy): domain Bacteria; kingdom Pseudomonadati; phylum Bacteroidota; class Bacteroidia; order Bacteroidales; family Dysgonomonadaceae; genus Proteiniphilum; species Proteiniphilum sp. UBA1028. Next base: position 34,565 of record NZ_DCEN01000049.1, on the reverse strand, counting down.
AAACGGATACGGACAGAATTCCGATAGCCTGGAACATCTGTTATCCAACAAAAAACTTTCGGCAGAGGAGTATCTTAAGGCATGTGATGAATTAAGCTGGAACTATCTCAACGATGATTTCGGAAAAGCAAAGTATTTTGCACAGCTCGGAATCAAAAAGGCACAAGCGGAGAGAAATTCCTCCATGGAAGCCAGGTTATACCGCAACCTGGGGGTGGCCTATTATATGAACAGCCAGATGGACTCGGCCCAGCTCCTGCTCAGCATCTCTCTGGAGAAAGCCATCAGGATGAAGGATAAAAAGCTGGAGGCGGCCGTTTATGGTGCCATCGGGAATGTCCACAATGTGTCGGGAAATTACGAAGAAGCACTTTCCTTCTACCTGAAAGCACTTTCCATGTTTGAGCTGCAGGA
>NZ_DCEN01000049.1:33515-33929 GCF_002316955.1 Proteiniphilum sp. UBA1028 | reverse complement strand
GAAAGCCTGCCGGCTAACGACATGTACAACCTGGGACGTGCTTATGATGGTTTGAGCAGAATAGCCCTGAAGCGCAAAAACTTTGACATTTCGCTGGGCTATGCAGAATCGGCTGCGGATATCTTTCGCAGAAGCAATCAAAAAGCAGCCGAGGCTATTGCCCTGCAAGGCATCGCCATGGTCTATTATACCAATCACAAAGATTATGCAAAAGCCAAAGAGTATGCATTAAAGGCATTGGAGCTGACCAGGGAGACAGGCTACCGGTCCGATTTTGCCGGATCGTTGAATATCCTGTCAAATATTTATTTCAACGAAAAAGATTATGAGAACTGTCTGAAAGCGGCCAAAGAAGCAATTGAGGCAGACACCACCGATGCCAATGTTGCCACAAACCTATATGCCAACATGGTA
>NZ_DCEN01000049.1:28979-33341 GCF_002316955.1 Proteiniphilum sp. UBA1028 | reverse complement strand
TTTATCTTGTTGTTGCTGCTGATCATTCTTTATTTACGACAGAACACCATCCGCAACAAAAGGGAGTTGGCCGAACAAAAAATACTCCAGCTGATGCAGGAAAAGCAAATCGTCGCCACACAAGCCGTGCTGGATGGCGAAACTGCCGAACGTGCCAGGCTGGCACGCGACCTGCACGACGGCCTGGGGGGGATGCTCTCGGCCGTAAAGTTGAACCTGTTCGATATGAAACAAGACGTGATTGTTGAAGCGGAAGATGTTGCCCGCTTCAACAAAGTAATGGAGATGCTGGACAACTCCATGCAGGAACTACGCCGTGTAGCGCACAACATGATGCCCGAGTCCTTATCCCGGTACGGATTAAAAGTCGCATTGGAAGACTTTTGCCGTAGCTTTCCAAATGTTTTTTTTCACTTTTTCGGTGAAGACAAAAGGTTCCATCAAAAAACAGAGAACACGTTGTACCGAGCTGTGTTCGAGTTGATCCACAACGCCATCAAGCATGCGCAAGCGGAGCACATCAATGTGCAAGTCATACAGCAACCGGACAGAATTTCCATCACCGTACAAGACAACGGAAAAGGCTTTGATCCCCGGAAGGAAACAAAAGGCACGGGACTGCAAAACGTCAAGAACCGCATCAACTCTACCGGCGGCACCGTAGAGATACACTCTGTGAAAGATCTGGGCACCGAAATAACCCTCGAAATAGACCTCAATGATGACAAGGCAGGACAAAATCAACATCCTCATCGTGGATGACCACCGCATTCTGGTGGAAGGATTGAAAAAGCTTTTTGAGAACTCAGCAGTCATTCAGGTAATGGACGTTGCTTTTACCGGGATGGAGTGCCGGACTATTTTAACGAAAATGGTCCCGGACGTCATCTTGCTCGATATAAATTTGCCCGATATCAGCGGCATCGATCTCTGCAAAGAGATTAAAGAGCGGTATCCGGAGACAAAGATTGTGGTCTTGTCCAGCTTCAATGAATATGCCATCGTTCGCCGGATGTTTGAGAACGGCGCATCGGGCTATGTGGTAAAAAATGCCATGCCCGAAGAGATCATCATGAGTGTGGAGATGGTGATGGACAACAAGGTTTTTCTTTGTGAAGAAATCGACCTGCTGATGCGTAACCGCACGCACAACCCCGTTTGGCTCACTCCCCGTGAGAAGGAACTGCTGCGTTTCATTGTGGATGGTTACACAAATCCCGAGATCGCCGAAAAAATGTATCTCGGCGTGGAGACCATCAACAGCTACCGAAAGAATCTGCTGGTGAAGCTGGGGGCCAAGAACACGGCGGTGTTGGTGCGCATGGCTCTGGAACAAAAGCTGGTGTAACCGGCTCCCGGTGTTCGGAACAACCTGTTAGAACCATTATGGCAGCAAATCCCCGATACCCGGTGGAGTCAGGTTCGCCGTTGCATCCACCGCAGGGCCTCCTTCCAATGCGAAACGTCCGCCCACTTCCCCTTCTGCCAGTCCGCCGAGGCCCGCCTTTACGTTGCTGGTAAAGGCCACATCCTTCACGGCATCCCCTTGCCCGATGGTGATCTCCACCCCCATGGCAGCCTCTGCCGTAATAGTTCCCCGGCCATACTCGCCTTTTATACCCACCCCACCCCAAATGGTGGTTTCGTGTTTATTAAAATCGCGTTTCACTGACCAGAGAATTCCTTCACCGCCCGATAACTTCACGTGGTCGCAACTAAGCTCAAACGACAAAGGCCCTATACCGCCTCCAATACCATTTTCACCCAGCGGACAATCCTTTTTCTTTTTTGAAGGTAATGTCGGATCAGACACATCCCGGGGTGGCTCCGGGGGCTCCGGTTCCACACAAACCATCCGATTGAGTTGATCAGCATAACCCGGCAAACTCAATGCAAGGCCGGCTGCAATCTCCAGATGAATCACCGTCGTCATTTCCCGGTAGAGGTTGTAATACTCGTTGAGGCTGGGGGCGTACATCCTTTCAATGATGGGATTGGTAAATGCATAGTAGTCGGGGATCGCCTCTTTCAAGGCATTCGAAATCAGCGAGTAATTTTTATAACCGGCTGATAGGGATATCTCCAGGTCTCTTTTCTGTTCCTTACAGATGCGAAACACGACCTGATCCAGCTTGTATTGCACCTGCCTGATTTCCGCTCCGACCTTTTTCTGGCAATACTCGTTGTCTCCACACGCCTCAAGCTTCTTGAAGAGTGCGGTTAACTCTTCCTGAAGACGCAGCGACTGCTCCATCAGCTGCATGATCGTGGGCAGATGTTGTTCAAGCAGGCTCCCATTATTTTCCAACAACTTTGCTCCCTGCTGCTGTGCCTGACCATAGTTGCTCTGCTCCCCGAAAAGCAACTCCGTGATGTCGGCAAACTGCATGATTTCTTTGGAAAAATCACGTGGAAAGACGAGCGCATTATCCGGATCTTTTGCCGCTCGCATCTGCTGGTTTCTTATCCGTTCCGATACCTCGAGAAGGTCGGACGTCAATTGTCTTTTCCGGGCATCCAGACCAGAAAGGTATCGTGTGAGGGATTGCTCTTGTCCCGCCATTTTCCCGATATCCTCATACACGGGCAGATCAGGCAGTTCGACTCCTTCTGAATTGCCTTTCTCATCCGTCAGCGGCCGGGGTTGGCCCCCCTGGTTCTGTGAGGGCGATTTTGCCGCCTGTGCCTGTTTCATGACACCGAAACCTACTGACGAATACTTTTGGGCCAATGCCTTTCGCAGGTATTGTTCCGCCTCCAGGTGATTGTTTTCACATTGGGCAATCAACCCCAGGCCCAGGTAGGGCGAACTCATTTTGGGTGCGGCTCTCAACGCCTTTTCAAACATCAGGGTTGCATTTGCATTGTCTCCTGCCTCCCGGTATGCCCACCCAAGATTAGAAAGTATAAGGCCGGTGTTGGGTTTTAACCGATCGGCATATTGCAGCACCCGGACCGCCTTGGAATAGTCGCCCATATCTTTCAATGCTACTCCCAGGTTGTTGGCCGTAAGCAGGTCACCAGGTGCCCGTGCGGCACTCCAGGCAATGGCATAAACCGAGGCCGACCCCGCTCCCGTCATCACAAATGCCGCACCCATATCCGCCCCGTCGGTTTGTTTGTCGGACCTTTCCAACACCTGCTTTAGCTTTTGTAAATCACCCGTCTGCGGGCCATAGGTTGTCATCAGCGCCCGGGCAAGCTCTATATACTCTTCGCGTGTCAGGGCAGGCAGCGGGGAGAGGTCAACTTTCTCCGGACAGGATTTGCTGCTTTTCGCATCGGCCATTTTTGGCTGCGGGGTCGCGGTGGCGCGCAGGCCATCCTTATCTGTTCGCCTGTCCCATGCATCAAATTGCTTCTCCATCGATGCGCCCCACTGCTCCAGCCGGGCACTTTCCTGCTCGGTGAGTACCTTTCCCGATTTCGCTTTCTCCAGGATCCGGTTTATATCACCGGGAATTTGCAATTGCGAGAATGCTGCAACCATAAACATAAGCATCGCCATCAAAAGGAAGAATTGCTTCATGGGGAATGACCATTGCGGGCGTCTATTCGGAGAAGGTACGGTATTATTTCTCATCAGAGAACTGAATATCCTGAGGTATTTCAAATTTTTCCTGCGGAGGAGCCACCTCTTCGACCGATGTTACCCGGGAGGAAGTTTGTATGCCCATCGCCTCACCCTCCATGCTCATCATGACATTCCCCCACATCACATAATCCATTTGGGTTCCTTTATCGCTCTTCATGCGCATCTTCCGGCATTTGTGTCCCAGGAGCTTCACTTCGCCGAGATCCTCTATGTTCATTTTCCCCAAAAGCTCATCTGTCATTGTTTCCACATCGACTCCCATGGGGTTGATTGCCCTTGCCAGAGTATAATGTTCGCCTGTCTTCTTGTCCAGGTCTATCTTCCAGTGATCATCCCCTTTTATAATTTCAAGGGTGTGTGAAGAATAGTCATCACCCATGATCTCCATCGGCACCGTTGTTTCAATCGCTTCCCATTCACCCCACTTGTCGAAGTAGGTAACTATATCCATCTTCATATCCATGGCTTCAGAAGTGGAACGTATGATTCCCTGTTCAAGGGGATATCTTTTCTTCCCGGCCTCAGCCTGCAGCTCTTTCACCGATAATTCCTTTCTGGCGGATTCTTTCCCTTTCTTCTCTCCGGTACAGCTGCCCCAAATTAGGGCCACCAATAAAAAGGATACAAGTTTTTTCATAATTATTTTTTAAAATGAATGATTGCTGTCGCGTACTATACCGACAAATTTACTGTTTGACTATCCTGCTTTTCAGCGATCTGTATGTCATGTTGCCCCCGGCCAGTGAAGCTAGCTTCTCTGCCACCAT
>NZ_DCEN01000049.1:10552-28756 GCF_002316955.1 Proteiniphilum sp. UBA1028 | reverse complement strand
CCATCTGCTTCCAGGGTGAAAAAGACATCCTTCACCCGGCCTGTATAGTAGCTGGAGTAGCGCACGAGCTCCTTATCGTCCCATTTTGCCATATACTTGTAGCTTCCGCCAGCTCCCCACTCCCGGGTTTTTATATCCGCCAGTTTCTCGTCATGCACTGGATGTAGCCCTTTCCTTATGCTCTCGAGCTTCATCTCCAATGCCATCTTCTCCAATTCCGTTCGTCCCGTAACCTCTTCATTCTGACTCTCTGAGTCATACATAGTAAGAACGATGGTGAAATTGTAACCCTTACCGTCGTTCCTTCCGGTTAAGGTGTCAAACTGAATTCCTGCAAAAAGAGGATAGAAGACACAGCTTGCTCTACCCAGTGTTCGGCAGCCTTCAGGAAGAATCTGGAGCAGCTCCGCAGGCACGTCGAATACATAGGCCTGCGCATTTCCCTGGTACTGCTCCAACAACTCACCTGCATGCTGGAAATCTCCCAACATCTGCTGCAGGTCGGGAGTTTGGTTCAGCTGGTTCATGAGGATGTTCAGGTCCGGGAGAAATTGTTTCGGATCATTCGGGGCAACAGCCTTGACTGTATCAGACATATCTACTGCAAAAGAGCAAAAGAGTATCAGTTGGCATAGGATAACAATGGTAATTCTTTTCATGATTTTGCTTTTTATTTTTCAGAGTTTCACAAATTAACTCCGTTGATTTGTTTCACGACTCGGCAAAATTCAAACAAGTTTGATTTTGCACTCACTGCTTCACAAATTCAACCCTGCGGTTCAACGCTTTGTTAGCCGGTGTATCATTGGGGGCAACGGGAGTGGTTTCGCCCGCTCCTTCCGTCTCCATCCGCGAAGCGTCGATCCCGAACTTGCTGACCAGCTCACTCTTTACCGATTGGGCACGGCGTTGCGATAGTTCCATGTTTTTGGCATCATCTCCATCGCTGTCGGTATGCCCGACAATTTTAACTCTTACCGGTCCATTTTCCTTTAACACATCGGCGATGCTCTTCAGTGTCCCGTACGATTCGGGTTTTACATCCGCCTTGTTCACATCGAAGGTGATGCCGTAGGTGACCAGCTTCCCTTCGGTAATCAGCTTGCTGCGCGTGTCGGGCGATGCTGTGGTGATCTTCAGGTTCGTCACATACGGCGCGCTGTATCGGTCCCATCCCGAAAAACGCATGCGGTTGAACTTCACACCGGGATAGATGTTGGTGGGCATATCCAGTACTTTCGCATTCTGATGATAGATGCGTACCCTTCGCTTCTGTACCCAGATGATCACATGGTTCTCCTTTTCCCGGATCACGGGGTTTCTGGTCGCCTGACCGGTAATCCAGTCCTCCGTATCCTTGTAGCCCTTGGTATTCCAATTGTCGTATCCCAGGTCGACATGCAATCCCGACTCACCGGGATACAGGTCGTCGTTCAACTCTTTCGCTTCTTCAGTTTTGTCCTGGTAGAGCGTGAATTGGATCCCATATCGGTATTCTTCGTCGGGAATAACATCGAACTCCACGATAAAGTTATCGGGTAAATCCAGCGACCGTGTGTAGCAGTATACCGCATCCTCCCCGTTCATGTGGAACCACTTTCCCGGGGCGATATTCACCGTCTTCACCTCACCACTGCCGTTCGTCGTCCAAAGAGCCGGAAAGTCACCGACTGCATCCTGGGAGAAATCGTCAAAAAAGATGATTTTGTCGCCCGGCACAAAATCATACTGACTGGTGCCTGCCAATTTTTGCGGGGTGCCTTGTGCTGTACCTTGTGAACTATTCCCGGAGCTGCTTTCCCTACGATCCTCCATGATGGCTTCCCCCTCCTCTTCGTCGCCCGGTGTCGTTTTTTTCTTTTTGCTATCGTTCGTCACCGACTCTTCCGCTTTATCCAGCGCTTTCCCGGTCACCTCTTCCGACTTCTGCTCCACCCGTCTCTCCACGGTATTCTTTGCGGCCTCCTTGGCCGCATTGCCCAGTTTGTTCAGCCATTTCTGTGCATCGGCCTGCGTAGTAAACAACAGGCAAAAACCCAACAGGATAAGTACTTTTTTCATGATCTGCCTTTTTAATAAATAAATCTTGCGACAATACAATCTGCGCACTCACGCGCTCCAGTATGGATATAGCTTAGCCGCTCACCGCGGTTCACACTTTTTAAGATTATGAAAAACAAAATTACCTCACGGAATGTGTAAAAAACACCCCCAAAAGGGGGTTTTTCAGGCCACGAAAGAACAATCACAGGGAGATGCAACGGACAACAATGGCGGAAATGGGGAAATGATTGCAGACGGTTGTTACAGGCTTTGTATCTGTCAATGACGGCCGGCAGGTGAAAAAAATCTCCCACATTGATGGGGTAAAATCACTCAGTTGGTATTATCTTTGCACCCACAAACAAAAAACAGAATTCACACAATAATGGCAAAAGAATTGAAGGAGATCACTCCCCGCAGCAAGGACTATTCACAGTGGTACCTTGACGTGGTGATCAAAGCCGACCTGGCCGAAAACTCGGCCGTGAGAGGCTGTATGGTGATCAAACCCTACGGGTATGCAATCTGGGAAAAGATGCAACGTCAACTGGACGACATGTTCAAGGAAACGGGTCACATGAACGCATACTTTCCGTTATTTATCCCGAAGTCGTACCTGAGCCGCGAGGCCGACCATGTGGAAGGCTTTGCCAAGGAGTGCGCCGTGGTGACCCACTACCGGTTAAAAAATGCGTCCGACGGCAGTGGTGTGGTGGTCGATCCCGAAGCAAAGCTCGAGGAAGAGCTTGTGGTGCGCCCCACCTCCGAAACAATCATCTGGAGTACATACAAAAACTGGATACAATCCTACCGCGACCTGCCCTTGCTCATCAACCAGTGGGCGAATGTGGTGCGTTGGGAGATGCGTACCCGGCTGTTCCTCCGCACGGCCGAGTTCCTCTGGCAGGAAGGCCATACGGCACACGCCACCAAAGAAGAGGCGGTGGAGGAAGCCGAAAGGATGATCAATGTATATGCGGAATTTGCAGAAAAATATATGGCCATGCCGGTCGTAAAGGGATTCAAGTCGGAGTCCGAACGCTTTGCCGGTGCCCTCGACACCTACACCATTGAGGCGATGATGCAGGATGGCAAAGCATTGCAATCGGGCACGTCGCACTTCCTCGGTCAGAATTTTGCCAAAGCATTCGACGTACAGTTTTCCGATCAGAACGGAAAGCGCGATTACGTGTGGGCGACCTCCTGGGGTGTTTCCACACGGTTGATCGGTGCACTGATCATGTCACATTCCGACGACAATGGCCTCGTGCTGCCTCCCAAACTGGCCCCCTATCAGGTGGTGATTGTGCCGATCTACAAAAATGCCGAACAGTTGCAGCAGATCAACGAGAAAGTGGCTGGAATCATAGAACGGTTAAAATCCCTCGGCATCAGCGTGAAATACGACAACGCCGACAACAAGAAGCCGGGCTGGAAATTCTCGGAATACGAACTCAAGGGTGTGCCGGTACGGCTCGCCATGGGCGGACGTGACCTCGAAAACAACACCATCGAGGTGGCCCGCCGCGACACGCTGACCAAAGAGACCGTGTCGTGCGAAGGCATCGAGCAACATGTCAAGGCGCTTCTGGAGGAGATTCAGGAGAACATCTACAAAAAGGCAGCCAATTTCCGCGCTGCCCAAACCCGCGAAGTGAATTCCTACGAAGAGTTCAAGGAGGAGATCGAAAAAGGAGGATTCCTGCTGTGCCACTGGGATGGCACCCCGGAAACAGAAGCGCTGATCAAGGAGGAGACCAAGGCCACCATCCGCTGCATTCCGCTGGAGGGCGACAAGACACCCGGCAAATGCATGGTGACGGGAAAACCGTCGGCGCAACGGGTCATTTTTGCCCGGGCGTATTAATCTCCCTACAGGCTGATGGCAACAATCAAACAGTGGATCACCGCCTTTCGCCTGCGGACACTCTTTCTGGCTGTGGCGACGGTCGTCCTGGGAAGCGGGCTGGCCTGGCACGAAGGCCTGTTCAGCTCCTCCACGCTCCTCCTAGCCACCTTGCTCGCCGTGTCCATACAGATACTGGCCAATCTGGCCAACGATCTCGGCGACTACCAGAAAGGAACCGATATCACCGGCCGCCGGCAGGGCCCTTCCCGCGCCCTGCAAAGCGGCAACATCTCCCCCCGGGAGATGAAAGGGGCCATTGTTGTTTTTGTGGCAATCTGTGTGGCAGCAGGACTGACACTGGTTCTCCACGAAGAGGCTTTCAGAGACGGCCTTTCCGCAGGAGTCCTCATCGGGCTCGGAGCATTGTGTATCCTCGCTGCGCTGTTTTACACCATCGGGAAAAAGGCTTACGGATACAAAGGCTGGGGCGACTTCTTTGCCTTTTTCTTTTTCGGGCCTGTGCCGGTCATCGGCACCTACTTCCTGCACACCCACACCGTTGGTTTTCAACCCGTGTTGCCCTCAATAAGCCTGGGGCTGATCAGCTCGATGATCCTCAATATCAACAACATGCGTGACATTGAGAACGACAGGGCATCCGGGAAGATTACTTTTGCCGTCAGGCTGGGACTGCCCGCAGCAAAAAAATATCATGCGGCGATGACCATCGTCTCCTTTCTCTGCCTTGCCGGGTACAATATCCTTTTCGAGTCCGCTCCCTGGTACCGGTACCTGTATCTCCTCGTGTTTATCATTCCCTTCAAAATCCTCAACGACATAAGAGACAAGAGCGATCACCAACTGGATCCATATCTGAAGACCACCTCACTTTCGGGGCTTCTGCTGGCGCTCACTTTTGCAGTTTGCATCAACCTGTAAAAGTGCGTTCTACCTCATTTCCACCTCCACCACACAATCCGTCTCATCGGGAATCCGTTCCAGCTGTAACACAATGCCATCGGCAGCTCTGGTAATTTTTACCGGTTTCCTGCCGGCGAAAAAATGCACAGCCTTAACCTGCTTGGCCTCTATGGGCAGGTAGAGTGCATCATCCTTCAGGTTCAGGATATGCACAAAGAGCCTGTTCCCTTTCCGGGTGGTCACCCCCCAGTCACGCGGACCAATATCACCGCCACGAGTCCCGTACACAGTCTCGCCGTACGTTTTGAGCCACTCTCCCATGGCATTGTAGCGCTGCACGGCAATATCGGGAAACGTACCGTCGGGCCGGGGCCCCACGTTCATCAGCAGGTTGGCATTGTTTCCCGCAGCCTTCACCAGGTAATGGATCAGCTCCTTCTCCGATTTGTAATTTTTGTCGGTGATGTTGTATCCCCAGGAACGATTCATGGTCTCGCAGGTCTCCAGAGGCAGCTGGCCAATGGTTGCGGTGCCGGAATAGCCGGACTGATTTTGTCCCGGCAGATCCTTTTCGAAGGTCTGGCCATCCTCCCCCTCCAGGGGCGCTATATGATGATTGTTGATGATCAGGCAGCCCGGCTGAATCCGGTGAATATGATCGTAGATCTCCCTCAGGCGCCAGTCGAAGTGGTCCGGCTGATCCCACTTCCCGTCGAACCAGATTGCGCCGACCTCCCCGTAGTTTGTCAGCAGCTCCGTGAGCTGATTCAGCATGAACCGGTGATAACTCTCCCAATCGCCCTGTTCTGTGCGTCCGACCCCTTTTCCTGTTCTGCCAATCGGATAATAGTCGGCCCTGGCCCAGTCGAGCAGCGAATAGTAAAAATGCAGTCTTATTCCCTGCCTGCGGCATTCATCGGCCAGCTCTCCGATGACATCCCGCCTAAAGGGAGTGGCATCCACGATGTTGTAGGGTGATTGCTTCGTGCCGAACATGGAGAAGCCATCGTGGTGGCGTGTGGTGATACAGATATACTTCGCTCCGGAAGCTTTCACGTGTGACACCCACGTGGCGGCATTGAATCTGGAAGGGTAAAAGCCGTCTGCCAGGGTGGCATACTCCCTGTGGTCAATGTTTTTGTTGTTCATGATCCACTCTCCGTCGGCCATCATGCTGTAGATACCCCAGTGGATAAAAACGCCGAACTTCATATCCTGAAACGCCTCCCGGTTATTCAGATTTTCTTCCGACGGATTGTAGCGCTGTTGTGCCGTTATTCCGGCAGTGGCCAACAGGAAGGCAAAAAGAAGGATGATGAACTGCTTCATGTTATTTTATTGTTTTTTATTTGTTGTCTCCATGAAATGAATCAGTTGCGCAATGGCATCCTGATCTTCAAACTCAACCTTATGATCGGCAATGTACTGATCGTATTGCTGTTTGTTCTTTTTATACAAACTTTTCAATTGTCTCATCAATTTGATCTCTTTCCAGCCCGCCCCGTTATCCAGGATGTATATTGTATAGGGTTTTACTTCGAAATCGTCTGGAAGCTGCAGCTCATAAAATCTTCCGCCACTGGACCAGCTGGAGTAGCTGTCTACAGATGATGTCTGCGACGTTCCTCCATATCCGGCCGGTTTTCCGGGAGGAATTATCCGGCACTTGTATTGTGCACAGAGCAGATAGCCGTCCCGATGAAGCACTTCGACAAACTTTTTTTTGTAGAGGACAAACTTTCTGCCGCTTATGTACACGGTATCAATCTGGCTGAGTGAAGGTTCTGACAAGGCAAGCACCTGGCCGTTCTGGTTGAATACCATCTCCTCGGTTGCAGCATTAAAATTGAGCAGCGCCGGGTTCTCCTGGCCGTTTTTCATCAATACTTTCCCTTGCACAAACTCCGGAAACAGATAGTGTGAGATCTCCTTTCTCTGCCGCGCATACGCAGAAGCATTCATCATCAGGAACAATAACAGGATCAGTGACGCACATAGCAATGGATTCTTTGCAACAACCGGCTCCTTGCGGGAAATTGCGGGACATGTTCGTTTCATAGACAGATAAATTAAAGAGTACTAAGTACTAAAAACAGGCTTAAAACAGTAAAGATAAGGTATATTTTTTTTTTGCAGAAATAATTAACACAATATTCCCTTTCCATTCACTCATTTGGAATATTTATGTAACTTTGTTCGATTGATAAACCAACATCTCTCGCCTATGTTTGACAATAACAAACGTGCATTTATCGCTATCAGCGCAGAAGCAGAAGTATGCCTGATCCCCAGGATGGCGAACCGCCACGGCCTTATCACCGGTGCTACGGGAACCGGAAAGACGGTTACCCTCCAGACACTATCCGAGACATTCAGTGAAATGGGCGTGCCCGTCTTCGCCGCCGACATGAAAGGCGATCTCTCCGGCGTGGCCAAAATTGGCGGAAACAAGGAGAGCGTAAACAAGCGGGTGGATGGTTACAACCTGAAAGAGAAAGGGTTTGAATACAAGGCCTTCCCGGTGCGCTTCTGGGATGTATTTGGTGAGCAGGGACATCCGGTGCGCACCACCGTCACCTCCATGGGGCCGCTGTTGCTGGAACGGCTGCTCGACCTGAACGAGACACAGGGAGCCATCCTGACGATGGCTTTCAGGATTGCCGACGACAACGGCCTGTTGCTGATCGACCTGAAAGACCTGCAGAAAATGCTACAATATATTGGCGATAACCGCGCACAATTTACCACCCGCTACGGCAATATTTCTCCCGCCAGCATTGGCGCCATTCAGCGCGGGCTGATGCGTCTGGAAAGCGAAGGAGCCGACAAGTTCTTTGGCGAACCTGATCTGGAGATTACCGACTTCATACAAACGGAACAGGGCAAGGGTGTGATCAACATTCTGGCTGCCGATAAGTTGATGAACTCACCCCGCGTCTACACCACCTTTTTGTTGTGGCTGCTGGACGACCTTTACGAGACACTTCCCGAGGTGGGCGACATGGATAAGCCGAAGCTGGTCTTCTTCTTCGACGAGGCCCATCTGTTGTTCAACGATATGCCCGGCGCGTTGCTCGAGAAGGTGGAGCAGATTGTACGCCTCATCCGCTCCAAGGGGGTGGGTGTTTACTTCTGCACGCAGAACCCCGCAGACATACCCGAGAGCATCCTCGGTCAGCTCGGCAACAGGGTGCAGCACGCCCTGCGCGCCTATACCCCCAACGATCAGAAAGCGGTAAAGGTGGCGGCCAACACGTTTCGCCCCAATCCAAAATTCAACACCGAAGAAGCCATCACCCAGCTTAACACGGGAGAGGCCCTGGTGTCGTTTCTCGACGAGAAAGGGGCTCCGCAGATGGTGGAACGAGCCAACATCCTCCCCCCTCAGGGACAGATAGGCCCCCTTACGGTGGGCGAGAGAGACCAGCTGATGCGCAGTTCGCTCATTTATGGGGTCTACGAGAAACTGGTCGACCGGGAGTCGGCCTACGAGATTCTGTCACAAAGGCAGGAGCTGCTCGAAGAGGAACGCCAACAGGCGGCAGCCGAGAAAGAGCGCATCCGCCAGCAAAAAGAAGCGCAAAAAGCTGCCCTGGAGGCAGAGAGGGCAAAGCGCGCCGCTGAAAGGCAACGAAAGGCCGACCAGGGTGTCCTGGGCGAAATCCTCACGCAGGTAGGGCGCAGCACCACTCGTCAGATCAGCAACCAGCTGGGCAGAACCATTACCCGCAGCCTGCTGGGTGCTCTCTTCGGCAAGAAATAAACTCTTCATGCATGTCCCATGTATACAACACTGTTCCGGCATTACCTGCTGAAAAGCTTCCGTTCGCCAGGGTATCACAAAAACCTGATCGTCAATATCCTCGTTGGCATCTCAGCCCTTTATTTGCTGGCAATACTTGTGATGACGGGCTTCATGCTGCCGAGGATACTGCAGGAGTTGGCTCCTCACTCCGATGCTGCTGTAACCTTCAACGGCATCATGATCTATGCCACGATTTTCCTGCTGATCATACGCTATCTGATGCAACCGTTAAACAGGCTGAACCTGGAGTGCTACCAGGTGCTGCCGGTCAAAAGATCAGTGCTGGTCAACTACCTGATTTTAAAACCACTGTTTAACCCGACAAACTATATCCTTCTCTGCCTGGCCATTCCTTTTGCCATCACGGGTGTCGCTCCTACGTACGGCACGGCAGGTGCCTTCCGTTTTGTGTTGATTGTCGTCTTCCTTATTTGGAACAACACCTTGCTGGCACCGCTGATGAAACGCAAATATAACAACATCATTTTTGGAAGCATCGCGTTGCTGGTCCTTGGAGGCGGACTGGCAGCACTCGAGTATTTCAGGCTCTTCTCTCTGTTTACACTGTCGCAGCAACTATTTGGTTTTCTTGCCGAAGCACCTTTTGCGTGGATTGCCGCATTGCTTCCCTGTGCACTTTCGGTCGCACTCAACAAGCTCTTTTTCGCCCGCAACTACTATCCCGAATCGTTCGAGAAACAAAGCAACCAGCGAGAAGCTACATCGCAACGGTTCACCTTTATGGAGCGCTTCGGAAAAATTGGCGAACTGATCTCGCTCGAGATCAGGCTGGTTCTTCGTCACAAGCGGACAAAGAGCACCTTTTATATGGCGTTCTTCTTCCTGTTCTACGGGCTTATTTTCTATCCCAACCCGGTGTACAACCAGAATTCGGGATGGTTGTTCTTTGTCGCTATATTCGTCACAGGTACGGGGATGCTGATGTTTGGGCAGTGGATCATCAACTGGGACGGAGCCCATTTCGATTTTCTGATGTCCAGGGATATAGACACCCTCACCTATATCCGGGGCAACTATTATCTGATGCTGGCGCTCTGCGTCGCCTCCTTTATTGCCACCACACCCTACTTCCTGTTTGGAAGGCAGATCATTCTCTATCACCTGGTGGCATTTGTCTACAACGCAGGCGTCAACATCTACGTTTATCTTTTCGGTGCCACCCTCAATACGAAACGGTTGGATCTTTCCAGAAGTTCATCGATGAATATGCAAGGGGTAAGTTATAAAAATTTCCTCGTGATGATCCCCCTGCTGGTGATTCCCATCACGCTGATTACGCTCTTTGGCCTCTTTTCAGCCACCCATATCGCGCTGATCATCATCGTCCTGCTTGGGTTGGCCGGCATCCTGTTTCGGGAGCCACTGCTGAAAGTGATCGAAAGACAGTTCCTGCGAAGAAAATATGTCCTCTGCGCAGGATTCCGCAAGAGAGAGTGAGGAGTTTAAAATAAAGATAAATCAACATATGCAAGACAACATACACAATTCTATCCCCCATGCCGACACCCCTCCCCCGGTGTTGCAGCCTCCCAGGCCCGAAGGGATCATTTCGGCCAGCCAGCTGAAGAAGGTATATGGCGGAACAACCGTACTAAACATCCCATTCCTGCAGATCAACAATGGCGAAAGCTTTGGGTTGGTGGGCAACAACGGCGCGGGCAAGACCACCTTCTTCCGGCTGATCCTCGACCTGATCGAAGCATCGTCGGGAGAGGTGCGGATAAACGGGGAAAGGGTGGCTCGTCGGGATGGATGGAAATCCATTGTCGGATCATTTCTGGACGAAGGGTTTCTAATCGATTTTCTCACCCCGGAAGAGTACTTTGCCTTCACGGCCAGGGTCTACCGGAAATCAGAAGGAGACATGACCGCCTTTCTTGAGTCGATGAAAGATTTCTTCAACGGAGAAATATTGGGGTCCGGCAAGCTGATCCGCGACCTCTCCAAGGGAAATCAGAAGAAAACCGGCATCGCCGCGGCGCTGATCGGCGACCCACAGATACTGATCCTCGACGAACCCTTTACCGCGCTGGACCCAACCTCGCAGATCCGGCTGAAACGAATGCTCAACGAACTGAAGAACAGCAGGAACATGACCATGCTGATCTCCAGCCACGACCTCAATCATGTGACTGAGGTGTGCGAGCGCATCGTGGTACTCGAGAAGGGACTGGTGGTGAATGACATCCGCACCGGCGAGAACACGCTGAAAGAACTGGAGTCCTATTTTGCAGTATGAAGCTCTCCATCATCTCCCTTTTCCGGCAGTACTGGTCCTGTTCCGATGTTTCGCAGGCACAATTCCCCTTCCATGATATGCCGGTTTGATAAAAGTTGTATCTTTGCCGTGCAAAAAAACAGAAAATGGAGGCACAAGAAAACACAGGTTCAGACCAACAGAAAAATATTAACCCAGTGGCCGACTGGTTCATCCGCTTGGTAAAAGGCATGCTTGTAGGGATTGGATTTATTCTTCCCGGACTGTCGGGAGGCGTACTGGCCGTAATTTTCGGCATCTACGATCCGCTTATCCGTTTCCTTGCCAACATCCGGCATAGGTTTACAAAGAACATCCTCTATTTCCTTCCCGTGGCCATCGGTGCCGCCATCGGCATTGTGTTGTTTGCCGTGGTGGTGGAAAAAGCGTTCGGCAGGTATGCCGCACAATTTGTCTGTCTATTTATCGGTTTTGTAGCCGGCACCTTTCCATCCCTCTATAAAACGGCCGGGAAAAAGGGCCGGAAAGCATCCGATATAGCGATCCTCCTTGTTTCCACACTCGCTATTTTCCTGCTGATGGTGGTCGGCGGACAGCAACTGACCGAAGTCACGCCCAATATTTTCGTGTGGCTGGGGTCGGGCCTGCTGATGGGATTGGGGCTGATTGTGCCGGGCATGAGCCCTTCCAACTTCCTCATCTATTTCGGACTGTACGACAAGATGGCCACCGGGATCAAGGATTTTGATTTCGGTGTCATCATCCCGCTGATCATCGGGTTTGTGCTGTGTGTCCTTCTCTTTGCGAGGGTAGCCTCTTATCTTTTTAAGAGGTATTACTCCGGCATGTACCATTTTATTCTGGGGATGGTGATCGGCTCCTCGCTCGCTATCTTTCCCACCGTGGTCTTTCCGGCTTTCACCTCCGTGCAGCTTGCCACCACAGGATTAAGTTTTGGCGGTGCCCTTCTCTTTTGTGCGGTGCTTTTTATCGCGGGAACAATCGCCTCTTATCTTTTCAGTAAGGTGGAAGAGAAATACCCGCGGGAAGAGTTGCTCTGAACCACGGAGATCACGCTTCCCCGTTGTCGGCGATGACGATCCTGGGATTTCGTTCTTTCAGCTCGGCGATCAGCTCATCGATATCCGATGCTTTCACCCGTAGTACCTCAAATCCACGCACTTTATCGATACGAAGCTGATTTTTTTTAATCTTCTTCAAGCCAGTCATATCCCCAATGGCGATTCTTCTGTTTTTAGCGAAAAGAGTGAGTACAAAATGTATCTCCAGAAAATTCAGCTCGGTGACGGTATACTTCCTGATTGTGGTGGACAACATAAAGAGAATGGCGAAGCCAAAGTAAAGGATGTAAGACAAGACACTCTCGGCGTGCATATACCGGTAGACAATCATCCCCAGCAGCACGAGCGCTGCTATTCCCCAATAAAGATTCCCCATTCCGTTGTCTGCTTTGTATTTTTTCTCCATCGCTCTTCGATTTTCTTCCACAACAAAGATAGAAATAAAGGGGAAAATTCCGTTAATAAAATAAAATTATCCGGGAATAGACCAATCCCGCTTTTTTATCGACGAAGAGGATATTTGTCGACATCAACACTCTTCAATACGGGATAGACCGCTGAAATAAGGCCGTTTAAACCCGATAAATGATTGTTAATTGCCGATTGTTCTTTTAAACATTTCCCTATCTTTGGATGTCATAAACAGCGACAAATATTTATTCACTCTTAAATTTTAACAGTATGAAACGAGTAGTATTGATGGCCATGGCAGTGATTTTCACAACGAGCTTCTCTCTGATGGCACAACAAAACAGCGGGAGACAGGGACAGCGCGCGTCAGAGATGAGATGGACCGCCAAGGAACGTGCCGAGAGCATGGCAAAACAACTTGATCTCACAGCCGATCAGACAGCAAAGGTTCAGGCTCTCTTTGAAAAGCAGGATGCAAAACGTGCAGAGCAGGTTGCCAAGCAACGCGAAAAAAGAGACGAGTTACAGCAGGACCGCGAGAAACGGCGTGCAGAAATGCAGGAGCTGCGTAACAAGACTCTTGCCGAGAACGATGCCGAACTGGAGCAAATCATCGGAAAAGAAAAAATGGCACAGTGGAAAACCTATCGTGACGAGAGGATGAAAACAATGCGCGATACAAACCGCCAGGGCAGGCGTAACTGATTTCTCCGGAAAAGACGGTAAAAAAGAGTAATTACAGATCGACGGCCGGTTCCTTGTCGTGAACCGGCCGTCGATCTTTAGTAGTACTTGTCGTAAATGCGTGCAAACGCTTCGGTATTCCTGAACCGGTCGAGCCAGCTATTCAGGCTGTCCAGCAGCACCGGTGAATCTCTGCGCACTGCCCACGACTCAAATTGTGTAAAGCTTATGTCTGTTTCAACATCAATCTCAGGAAGTATTTTCGCCAGGCGCAGAGCCACTTTTTCGTCACACAGTGTGAAATCGATATCACCCGCCGCCACCATCATCACCAGCTGTTCCGCCTCGTACGTGGGGTCCTCCCGGATGAATATGGTATCGCCAATTTCGTGGGAAAGGTTGTTCAACCGCAGAATGGCAGGGGAGTCCTTCGCCACGTGGATGGTTTTCTTTGCCAGCTTCAGCTGCTGACGGATGGGTTCAATGCTGTCGTTGTAGGCAGCCTTACGCTGCACCAGCACCTGCTTGTTCAGCGTAAAGGGATTGGTAAAAGAGAACTTGTCTTTCAACTGCGAGTTTACGGGGATATTCCGTGCCACCAGATCATAACGGTGGTACAGCAACCCTTTCAGATTCTCGTCAAGGTTATTCTCCAGCGTAAGACGCACCTTCACTCCCCATTCTTCTTCAAGCGCCTGCATCATCTCCAGTTGAAACCCCTGCGTGGAATCGCCCGAAACATAATAGCCGATGGAATTGTAGTCGGTCACCACGTTCAATTCTCCCGAGGCCATGATCTCCCGGTAGTCACGCAGAGCCGAGGGAGGCTTTGGCGTACGGTTTATCGCGTTGCGCAACCACACCATGGCCACTATGGCAGCAACAAGCAACAGAAGATAAAGAAAGAGTTGTTTCTTCAATTTCAACAGAATTAATTATGCAGATTCACCGAGATCCCCAATTTAAGTCCGAAAGGGTTCACGGGGTAGCCCGGCAGTGAAAAATATTCCTGTGGCTTAATTACCTGCGATGCCAGATTGTAGAACATCACAAAAAAGCGGGTCTGCTTCAGGTGCATGTTTGCATAGGCAGTGGCAATGGGATAGTTTCCGATCTCCTTTTCCTGCTGGTTATAAAACTGCAGCAGCGCTGGTTCATACCCCGGGGCATGGTATTTGGTGTGGTAATGAACATCCACACCCAGCTGCAGGGTGAGTTCATTCACAATTTTCGTTTTCAGATACATGTTGGAATAGAGGCTGAGCGAAGGCACCGGAATCACCGACTCGTTGCTTGAGGTCTGATAGACCAGCTGGTTATCCCAGTTGAAGATGCCAAGGCGCAGACTTTGCTCCACACGTGCTGTCAGCACCTGTATGTTGCCATTTTCCTGGGCAATGTTTTTATCCTGGTCAAAGTAGATGAAGTTCTGCAGATTCTCCACGCCCGCACTCAGGGTGGTATTTGTAAACGGGATATGCAGTTTTCCGCCCAGATATACCCTGCGTATATCCCCAAAATCGCGATCCCACCGGAAATACTTGGAAAAGTAATGATCCTGCAGATATTTCGGTCGCAGGTTTTTGATGTAAGCCTCCGCCGACAGCGTGGTGCGTCGACCTGCAATATCGAAGCCGGTCTCCACATCACCCATCGCCCTGAACTCTCCCAGGTTCACCCCCAGCAGGCCCAGGTCGGCACGGATGTTGAACAACAGGTTGTCCCCCTGTTGCTTGTTGAGTACGCCCCCCACAGTGACGGCACTCTCCCGGTGCTGATTGTATCCGGGGCCAACGCTGTCCCGTTGGGTATAGTTACGCAGGTCGTACTCCAGAAAAGCGGTCAGCCCAAACTTCACCCAATCCCTGAAGCCTTCGCGCAGGCTAAGGGAAACGCTGTTCTTGAAGGAGGTATACCGGATGCTGTCGTCCACCGCCCCTTCGTAGTAGCGGTTGTCGTAAAACTGGTCGATATACTGCATCCGCCCCCCGTCTACATCCACGTAGGCTGTATCGTACGACAGGAATCGGCGATGTTGCTGTGTGTATTGCGTTGAAAATCCGATGCTTGCCACCGGAACGAACGTACCCGGCCCCTTGTGCAGCGAATCACCGGGAATCTCTCTGTACCCCAGGTTGTATCGTCCGGACAAAAAATAACGGTTATTGCGCAAGGAGTTCCAGGTCTTGGTAAATTTAACGGGGATATCGTTCGAGGTAAAACTCTGCTCTATTGCATCGGGATCGGTAATGAACTGTTCGTCGGTGATGCCGCCGTTTTCAAAATTGGCCAGCGACCCCAGGTTCATGAATGCATGTGCTTCAATCCTGTCGGAGATGTAATTCCCAAAGAGAGAGAAGTTGCTATGCTTCACCGACTGGGAGGCATAGAAGCCGCGAGCGTTGATCAGATCCACATCCATTCCCACATTCAGCTTTTTCCCGAAGTTGGAGGTGAGCCTTGCCTCGAGCCGCTCCTCCCGGGTCTGTTTGGGCCCGGCACGCTGATAGTTGATGCGGGAATAAGGGATGCGTGTGTTGACAAACAACAGCTTCTCCGGATCTCTCAGATAATGCGTATAGGCATTGTTGAAAACAAAAGTCTCGGTTTCTCCCCGGTCGTAAAAAATCTTTGAGATCGACGGCGATCCCAGCGGCGCCAGGAACCCCATGGCCACCGACTGGCCGTCGGGGAGAGTGGTCTGCTGGTAGTTGTGCAGCAGCGTATCCGACTCGGCCGGAAGACGGTTACCCGTGCGGGCATCCAGCCGCCAGAGAGTCATTTGTGCCAGTGCCCTCAGCGAGTCGGCCTCAGCCCCGTGATCGTGAATCAAATGATCGAGCTGAGTCTGTCGCGGCGACGGCTTCAGCGAGTCGGGATGAGTGGCTATCTGCGACGAGTCGGGCATAATAATCCGGGCCTGCGGGTAGGCAGCCGTGATGCATAGTATCGTCGCCAGAAGAGATATATACAGCTTTTCTTTCATCGGATGCAAATCTACATAAAAAATCGCCATGCGGTCACAAAGAACGTTGCTTTTCTGTTGTTTTTGATAATTTTTGAGTGCCCTGTTTATTCCGTGATCCCCATTTTTCTCATTAAAAAACTGGCATTCATATTTTGCGCAATCCCCTCCTGAAGTCTATAGGTAAAGGTCAGCGTATCTTCCTGAATGCGGGCATCAAAATGCCAATTTCCAATCTCCTGCGGAAACTCATCTTCCAGGTTGCCCAATGCCAGGTCGTGTGTGGCAATGATGCCATTTCCCCCAAGCCTTACCAATCGTTTCATCAGGGCCAGCGACCCCTTCTGTTTGTCTTCGGAATTGGTTCCTTTCAAAATCTCGTCCAGAATGATAAAGATGCCAGCCTCACCGGCCTCCAGCCGGTCTATGATCATCTTCAGCCGCTTGAGTTCAGCAAAGAAATAGGATTCGCTGTTTACCAACGAGTCTGAAGTTCTGAGGTTGGTCAATAACCTACCCGGATAAAACCTCATTTTATTTGCGCAAGCGGGCAAGCCCACCGATGCCAGCAGATGATTCACGCCAATCGTTCTCAGGTAGGTGCTCTTACCCGCCATGTTGGCTCCGGTGATAATCATAAAAAACGGTTTACGGGAAATATCGATATCGTTCTTTACGCATTTCTCGCGCGATATAAGCGGGTGCCCCAATCCTTCCCCCCGGAAGCAGTAGCTATCGGCAATCTCCGGATAGGCGTAATCGGGATGATTGATGGCAAAAGTACCCAATGATATCAGTGCATCCATCTCCGCCAAGACAGAAAACCATGTTTTGATATCACCGCCATAGGTTTTCATCCAGTTCTCAATTTTTAATGCGTAACGCGTAGTCCAAAGGAATACGGGGTTCAGGATTAGCATGGCAAGAGTAAATCCCACGTCCAGGCTGCGGGTATAGTGTGCTAGTTCCTCAACCACATCCGATGCTCGTTTGGCCTTACACGCAAGCTTTTTCCGAAGCGACTTTAAGGAGGGTGCTTCCGGCTTTTCCTGTTCCAGCAATTTCAGCAAGCCGGCGTAAGCATTCAGGGTTTTCGATTTTTTATCGAAGAGCAGCCCGATGGATCTCGCCTTTTTTATGGGTATCAGGGAGAGTACCAACGTCAGAAAATAAAGATGGAAGAACAAGTTTCCCGGAACAATTCCAACAAGCCATAAAATCACAAAAATAAGATACGAAAAGGGAACTATCCATACGGCAAGTTTCCAAAACAGATGACCGATTGACTTTTTGTCGTCACGCAAGTCCGCCCCGTCCCTTCCGTACAAGACCGGGGGAAAGTTTCCTTCCTCCCTATCGTCGCGGGATGCTTTTAATCCGGCAACTCTAAAGAGAAGGCAGAACTCTTCCTTCTTCGCTAATTCTTTCACGGCTTCTTGTCTTTCCTCAATACAATCCTTACTTGTCAGGGGAGACTGAAAAATATCGGCTAACATTTCTTTTCCCAAAGGCAACACGGTTCTGTTGACCTGCTGAAAAACAGACTTTTCACCAAAAAGATCCAGATCAAAACTGAAGGGATGATGGGGATCGATCTTTTCAGGAGCACCGTCAAAGGCCGAGAAATCGTGAAGAAATCCTTTTAACTCATTCTCGGCGATGAGCGACAACAACTCTGCCGACTCTTTCTGTTCCGACAGTTTATTATGTCGCTTTAGCGACAGTGCAAAAACAATCGCTATGACTAAAACAGAAGCGAGAAGCAGATACAAGTGTTGTGCGAAAGCGTATATGACAAAAAAGCATCCGACAAAAAGCACCAGCCGGAAAATACCGTGTGTGTAGATTCGTTTTTTCAAACGGTTAATCGTTCGTTGGCTATCAGATGCCAAAATCTCATAAGAATGTATCCTCTCTTCAATCGTCATCACATCTTTGTTGTTTTCACGTTTATTTATTGCCGCAAATTTACATGTTTTTCCTTTTGGTATCACACAAACAAAAATATAGTATGGGAATCCCTTCGTCCAATTCAGGGCCGCCCCTCCCCCGGGAGAAAAAACAATTTCCGCAAACCCTGAATAAAAAAAACTGTCATTCCACACAACATTTAAAATAAATCCATTATCTTTGCACCAACTATACGATAAAAATGAAAGTAAACAAGTTCCATCATCATCATTTTCATACTTGCAATCAGGCGAG
>NZ_DCEN01000049.1:2188-10516 GCF_002316955.1 Proteiniphilum sp. UBA1028 | reverse complement strand
ACATTTAAAATAAATCCATTATCTTTGCACCAACTATACGATAAAAATGAAAGTAAACAAGTTCCATCATCATCATTTTCATACTTGCAATCAGGCGAGTTGAGATAGATATGTACGAACACGAAAGTCTATATTTATACACCCGTCTGAATAAAATCAGGCGGGTTTTTTGTTAAGCTCATACCGGTTTTATTCGACAAAAAGAACAGCACAATGGAAAAAATCAAAATCGCTATCCAAAAGAGCGGCAGGCTAAGCGAGAAATCGATCGACCTCCTCACCGAATGCGGCATCAAGGTGTCGAACGGCAATAGAAAACTAAAAACCGACGCCTCCAACTTCCCCATGGAGATCCTCTTCCTTCGCGACGACGACATTCCCCAGTACGTGGAGCAGGGAGTGGCCGATATCGGGATCCTGGGCGAGAACGAGGTGTGGGAAAAAGACAAGGAGGTGGAGGTGATCGAGAAGCTGGGTTTCGGCAACTGCCGCCTCTCGCTTGCCATCCCGAAAGACGACCTGTACACCGGGCTCGGCTACTTTAACGGCAAGCGCGTTGCCACGAGCTACCCGAAGATCCTGCACAACTTTTTCCGGCAGAAAGGCATCGATGTGAAAATTGAGGAGCTGGGCGGCAGCGTCGAGATCGCTACCGGCATTGGCCTGGCAGATGCCATCTTCGACATCGTGAGCACCGGCAGCACCCTGCTGATGAACGGGCTGAAGGAGGCGGAGACGGTCATCAAAAGCGAGGCGGTACTGATTGGCAACAAGAACCTCTCCCCCGCAAAAGCGAAACTTCTGGAGCAGCTGCTGTTCCGCATCAAGTCGTACAAAAACGGACAGGGGAGAAAATATGTCCTGCTGAATGCCCCCAACGAGGTGATTCCCGACATAGTACGGCTGTTGCCGGGGATGCGCTCCCCCAGCATCCTGCCGCTGGCCGATGAAGGCTGGAGCAGCGTGCACTCGGTAATCAGCGACGACGACTTTTGGGAGGTGATCGATGAGCTGAAGCGTCACGGCGCCGAAGGCATCCTGGTTATTCCCATCGAGAAGATGATACTATAACTGACAAACAATGAAAACAATAAGCAACCCTTCGCAAAGCAAATGGCAAAAGCTTGCCGAACGGCCGTTGATCAAACAGCGCAAGCTGATGGACACGGTGGAGAAGATGTTCTACGACATCCACCGCAAGGGCGATAAGGCTGTGCTCGATTACAGCCGCAAATTCGACTTCCCCGAACAGGTGCAACTGGAGGTGAGTCAGGATGCCCTTGAAAAAGCAGCAGGCCTGGTACCCGAACGGCTGAAGCAGGCCATTGAGATGGCACGGACAAACATCGAGACCTTTCACCGCTCACAGCAGGAGGAAGTACGCAAGGTAGAAACAGCCCCGGGCGTCGTCTGCTGGCGCGAGCCGCGCCCCATAGAGCGGATCGGCATCTACGTCCCCGGGGGCACCGCCCCCCTCTTCTCGACCGTGCTCATGCTTGCCGTGCCGGCCAGGATAGCCGGCTGCAGCGAGATCGTGGTCTGCACACCGCCCAACGAAAAGGGAGAGATCCATCCCGCCATCCTCTTCGCCGCACAGCTCACGGGGATCACGAAGATCTTCGCTGTCGGAGGCATTCAGGCCATTGGCGCCATGACCTTCGGTACGGAGAGCATCCCCAAAGTGGACAAGATCTTTGGCCCCGGCAACCAGTACGTGATGGCGGCAAAACGTTCGGCACAGTTCTACGGGGTGGCCATCGACATGCCGGCCGGCCCCAGCGAGGTGCTCATCATCGCCGATAAAAGCTGCACCCCCTCGTTTGTGGCAGCCGACCTGCTGTCGCAGGCCGAACACGGCCCCGACAGCCAGGTGATCCTGCTCTCCGACAGCAAGCAGGTGATCAAGGCGGTGAACAAAGAGCTCGACCTGCAACTGGAAGCCCTGCCCCGGAAGGAAACAGCCTTGCAGGCACTCAAAAACAGCAAGGCCATCCTCTTCCGCGACCTGGACGATTGCATCGCTTTCAGCAATCAATATGCTCCGGAACACCTGATCATCGCGACGGAGAACCCGGTACTGCTGAGCCGCGGCGTCGTGAGCGCAGGCTCCGTCTTCCTCGGCAACTACAGTTGCGAAAGTGCGGGCGATTATGCCAGCGGCACCAACCACACACTGCCCACCAGCGGCTATGCCAGAGCGTACAGTGGCGTCTCGCTCGACAGCTTCGTGAAGAAGATCACCTTCCAGCACCTCAGCGAGGAGGGCATCCTCAGCATTGGCCACGCAATTGAGATCATGGCGGAAGCAGAACAGCTGCACGCACACAAGAATGCCGTGACGCTGCGCCTGGGCGCCGTCACCGCCAAACGGCTGCAGGCAGCCACCGAGTCAACCCCGGAAAACAGTACAGAAGAAGAAAAAGAACATGAAAGAGTTTGATTTACAGTCGCTGGTACGTCCCAACATCTGGGAGCTGAAGCCCTACTCCAGCGCCCGCGACGAGTTTACAGGAGATGAAGGCATCTTCCTCGATGCCAACGAGAACCCCTTCGGCAGGAAGAACCGCTATCCTGACCCGCACCAGCGCAGGCTCAAGAAAGCGCTGTCGGAGCAGAGGCGCATCCCCGTGGAGAACATCTTTATCGGGAACGGCAGCGACGAGGTGATCGACCTGGTCTACCGCATTTTCTGCGAGCCCGGCAAAGATCGAGCAATCATCTGCCCCCCCACCTACGGGATGTACGAGGTCTCGGCCAACATCCACAACGTGGAGGTGGTGCACGTCCCGCTCACCCCCGATTTTGAGCTGAACATCGACGCGATACTCTCGCACGATGCCCGCTGCCTCTTCGTCTGTTCCCCCAACAACCCATCCGGGAACCGGCTGAAGAACGTAGAGAGGCTGCTGGAAAAGTTCCCGGGCATCGTGATCGTGGACGAAGCCTACATCGACTTCTGCAGCGAGCCGAGCTACACGGAGCGGCTTTCCCGGTATCCCAACCTCATCGTGATGCAAACGTTTAGCAAAGCCTGGGCACTGGCCAGCGCACGCGTGGGCATCGCCTATGCAAGCACCGCCATCATCGCCCTGATGGACAAGACAAAGCCACCCTACAACGTGAGTGCGTTCAATCAGGAGGAGGCGCTTAAAGCCCTCTCCAAACCCGAAAAACAGGCTTACCGCGTTGACGTGATCCTGCGCGAAAGGGCGATCCTCGAAAATGAACTGCCCAAGCTGCCGCTGGTGCGCCGTGTCTATCCTTCCGATGCCAATTTCCTGCTGGTGGAGGTGGACAATGCCGACAAGCTCTACAACCACCTGGTAACCCGGAAAGTGATCGTAAGGAACCGCAGCAGCGTGGTCCGCAACTGCCTCCGCATCACGGTGGGAACACCCGAAGAAAACCGGATCTTACTGGAAGAACTAAGCAACTACACACAATCATGAAGAAAGTATTATTCATCGACCGCGACGGAACGCTGATCATCGAACCCAGTGACGAACAAATTGACAGCCTGGAGAAGCTGGAGTTTTATCCGGGAGTATTCCAGTATCTCTCCCGCATTGCCGCCGAGCTGGAATATGAGCTGGTGATGGTCACCAACCAGGACGGCCTCGGCACCGCCTCCTTCCCCGAAGAAACATTCTGGCCGGCACACAACAAGATCCTCCGGGCCTTCGAAAACGAGGGCGTCCGCTTCAGCGAAATACTGGTCGACCGCTCCTTTCCACACGAGAACCTGCCCACCCGCAAACCGGGCACGGCCCTGCTGACGCACTACCTGAAGGGCGGTTACGACCTGACGAACTCCTACGTCATTGGCGACAGGATGACGGACGTACAGCTGGCCCAAAACATGAATTGCAAATCCATCTTGCTGAGCAACGAGTCCCTCCCCGGAGCCACCCTTTGCACCCCCTCGTGGGGCGAGATCTACCGCTTCCTGCAAGCCCAACCCCGTACGGGCAAGGTGCACCGGAAGACCTCCGAGACCGACATCCGGGTGGAAGTCAACCTCGACGAGAGCGGCCAGAGCAGCATCTCCACCGGGCTGGGCTTCTTCGACCATATGCTGGATCAGATTGCCCGCCACGGCAACATCCGCATGACGGTGCAGGTGAAGGGCGACCTCCACATCGACGAGCATCACACCGTAGAAGATACCGGCATCGCGCTGGGAGAAGCATTTCTCCAGGCACTGGGGCAGAAGAAGGGGATCTCCCGCTACGGCTTTATGCTGCCCATGGACGACTGCCTTGCGCAGGCTGCCATCGACTTCGGCGGTCGCCCCTGGCTGGTGTGGGACGCCGTTTTTCAGCGCGAGTACGTGGGCGATGTACCCACGGAGATGTTTATGCACTTCTTCAAGTCGTTCAGCGACAGCGCAAAGTGCAACCTCAACATCAAGGCAGAGGGCGACAACGAGCACCACAAGATAGAGGCCATCTTCAAAGCCTTTGCCCGCGCCGTGAAAATGGCCGTAAAACGTGGGGAGACAGAAGGCATCCCCAGCACAAAAGGAGTGTTATAACACGAAAGGAGATTATACAATGATCGCCATCATCAAATACAATGCAGGGAATATTGCGTCGGTAGAAAATGCAGTGAAACGCCTCGGCTACAACTGCAGGGTGACGGACGACATCGACGAAATACTGGGTGCCGGCAAAGTGATCTTCCCCGGCGTAGGAGAAGCAAAGTCCGCAATGATCTACCTGAAGGAAAGAGGATTGGACACGGTGATTAAATCGCTGCTTCAGCCCACGCTGGGCATATGCCTGGGACTGCAGCTCATGTGCAGCCATTCCGAGGAGGGAGACACCCCCTGTCTGGGCATCTTCGATGCGCAGGTGAAAAAGTTCCCCCCCGGAGAGATCGTCCCCCACATGGGATGGAACAACCTGTCCGATCTTCAAGGCCCCCTTTTCGCCGGCTTTGGCAACGAAGACACGGTCTATTTCGTGCACAGCTATTATGCCGGAATCTGTCCGCAGACCATCGCCACGAGCAACTATCTTGTGTCGTTCAGCGCGGCCATGCAGAGAAAAAATTTCTATGCCACGCAGTTTCACCCCGAGAAGTCGGGCAGCGTGGGCGAACATATTTTACACAATTTTTTGAGATTATGAGAATTATCCCCGCCATCGACATCATCGACGGCAAGTGCGTGCGCCTGACGAAAGGCGACTACAGCACCCGGAAGACCTATCGCAACAATCCGCTGGATGCGGCAAAGGAGTTCGAAGACCACGGCATACGCTACCTCCACCTGGTGGACCTCGACGGTGCCAAATCGAAACACATCGTCAACCACCGCGTGTTGCACGACATCGCCACGAAGACATCGCTGAAGATCGACTTTGGCGGCGGCATCAAGTCGGACGAAGATGTGCGGATCGCCTTTGAAAACGGAGCCGGGCAGATCACCGGCGGAAGCATTGCCCAGCAGCAGCCCCCACTCTTTAAGCGGTGGCTCGCGGCCTACGGAGCAGACAAGATCATCCTCGGCGCAGACAGTCACCACAGAAAGATCGCCACCAACGGCTGGCAGCAACAGTCCGAAGAAGACGTGGTCGATTTCATTTCCGACTACGAGAAAGAGGGCGTACGCTATGTCATCTGCACCGACATCGCGAAGGACGGCATGCTGGAAGGCCCCTCCACCGACCTCTACAAGGAGATCCTTGCCAAAACGAACGTTCAGCTTATCGCCAGCGGGGGCATCACCTCCCTCCAAGACCTGCACTCCCTCCGTGAGTTGGGCTGCGAGGGCGCCATCATCGGCAAAGCCATTTACGAAGGAAAGATCCAACTATCCGAACTCCGGGAGTTTCTCTCTTAACCGATTACACACATAGAACGCTGAAAGATAATCACAAAAAAGCCAATACAATGCTGAAGAAAAGAATAATTCCCTGCCTCGACATCAAGGACGGGCGCACCGTAAAAGGAGTCAACTTCGTGGGACTTCGCGATGCGGGCGATGCGGTGGAGCTCGCCAAACGCTATGTGCAAGAGGGAGCCGACGAGCTGGTCTTTCTCGACATCACCGCCACGGTCGAGAACAGGAAGACACTCGCCGAGCTGGTCCGCCGGGTGGCAGAAGCCATCAACATCCCCTTTACGGTGGGTGGCGGCATCCGCACCCTGGAAGATGCACAGGCCATCATCCGGGCGGGGGCCGACAAGGTCAGCCTGAACACGTCCGCCGTAGAACATCCGGAGCTGATTACCGAAATAGCCGGACAGTTCGGCAGCCAGTGCGTGGTGCTCGCCATCGACACGAAGCTGGAGGAGAACGGCGAGTGGATGGTCTATGTACACGGCGGAAGAACAGCTACCCCACTCCGCACTGTCGACTGGGCCAAAGAAGGAGAACAGCGCGGAGCAGGCGAGATCCTGCTCACCTCGATGAACAACGACGGCACCAAAAGCGGATTTGCCCTCGACATCACACGCCGTGTGAGCGAAGCGGTACATATCCCGGTGATCGCCTCGGGGGGAGCAGGCACCCTGGAGCACTTTGCCCAAGTGTTCACCGAGACCAAAGCAAGTGCGGCCCTGGCAGCCAGCATCTTCCATTTCGGCGAGGTCCCCATCCCCACCCTGAAACAATATTTACAAGAACAACAGATTCCCGTACGGCTACTATCCGGGGAATGAACAGATACATTCACACACAAAAAAACAGACAAGTGGACATTGATTTTCAAAAAAACGAAGGACTGGTTCCGGTCGTTATTCAGCACGCCAGCACGCTGCAGGTATTGATGCTGGGCTATATGAACGAAGAAGCACTGGAAAAAACCAGGGCAGAAGGCAAGGTAACCTTCTACAGTCGCAGCAAGCAACGACTGTGGACCAAGGGAGAGACCTCGGGCAACTTCCTCACCGTCGAGGAGATACGGGTCGACTGCGACCACGATACGCTACTCATTAAAGTGCATCCGCAGGGGCCGACCTGCCACACCGGCAGCACCTCCTGCTTTCAGGAAGAGACCCCCAAAGGGTTCCTCTACGAACTGGAGAAAGTGATTGAACAACGCATCACCGAGAACCCCGAAGGCTCCTATACCGCCCGCCTGTTCAGTCGCGGCGTGAACAAAGTAGCCCAGAAGGTAGGCGAAGAAGCCGTGGAGCTGGTGATTGAGGCAAAGGACAACAACCTCGACCTGTTCCGGAACGAAGCCGCAGACCTGCTCTATCATTATCTTATTTTACTGAAGACGAAGGACTTGAAGCTTCAGGATATTGAAGCGGTGTTAAAGGATAGGCACAAATGATCCATACCTTCCGGCCGTCGGCCAGGGTAGTGGCAAAAAGATAACAGTCGCCCCCCTCTTTGAGGCCGCTCCTCTTGCGGATTTCGGCGACAGACATCGGAAAATTGCGGACAGCGATGTTCGCTTTTTTCGTTTCCGACAGAAAGACACGCAGGTTCTTTTTGTTCGGCACAAAACAGGAATCCACCTCAAACGTACGTCCCGGGAAATCAGCCACCCGGCTGTCCGAGGTGTACAGGTGACTATGCCGATGCAGCTTCTTCACCCCATACCGGTTCGCCACCGCGTTGAAGGCACCCGCTTTCAGCACCGAGGCGTTGGGCTCGTAAAGGAACCTCCCGGGTTCGGGAGCCAGCACCGCCTCCTGCGCCTCCTCAGCCGGGGTAAAGCCAAAAGCCACCCTCTCCCCTCCTCGAAGCAGGTTCACCGTCTGGCAGATGCACTCACCCCCCTCCTTCGATAAGACAAAAAGCAACTCCTTGCATTCGTTCTCCACGGAGACGACATGTACCTCACGCACATCGCCCAGTGTTTTCAGGGCCAGGGAGATATCCAGCATCGGCGAGTACTTGATCATGATCCGGTCCGCCTTCTCCAGGAGCCCCTCTTTCAGTCGCGTGAGGTCCGGCGTACAATCCCCGATCCGGAAAACTTTCCTGCCCCCTTCCTCTCTGCGTGCCGGGTCCAGGTACACCAGATCCGCCCTCTCCATGTGCGAAACATACTCCTCGCTTTTCCCCTGTATCACCGTCGCATTCTTCAGCTCCAGCAGTCCGAAGTTATGAGCGGCCAGGGCACAAAGTTCCTCGTTCTGCTCCAGGTAGACCGCCCGGCCGAAGCGAGGCGCCAGAAAAGAAAAATCGACCCCCATGCCACCGGTTAGATCCACAAGACGCGCTTTCCCTTCCGGTGCCAGCGATGCCTTGTAGCGTGCCGTCATCTCAGAAGAAGCCTGTTCGAGCGAGAGATGTACCGGGTAAAGAATCTCATCGATTCCGTACCAGGAAGGAATTTTCAGCTTTGCCGTTTGTCGCCCCGCAAT
>NZ_DCEN01000049.1:0-1959 GCF_002316955.1 Proteiniphilum sp. UBA1028 | reverse complement strand
CATAAGAAAAAAACAACCTACTTATAGACAAGCAGGTTGTTCTCCACTAAAAAATATATTTTATGGCTCAAGTTTCCTTTCACCGTACGGGCCACTGCGTATTACGCTTCGGCCTGTGCTACCGGCTGTACCGATACGAAAGAGCGGTTGTCCCTTCTCTTACGAAATACCACTACACCATCGACCAGAGCGAAGAGTGTATGGTCTTTGCCCATGCCCACATTTTCTCCGGGATGATGTACGGTTCCGCGCTGACGCACGAGAATGTTACCAGCTTTTGTAGCCTCACCACCGAATATCTTCACGCCCAATCGTTTACTTTCCGACTCACGGCCGTTCTTCGAACTACCAACACCTTTTTTATGTGCCATTTTCTTCTGATTTTAACTGATTAAGCAATAATTTCTTTTACTCTCACTTCCGAAAACTGTTGACGGTGACCGTTCAGTCTTCTGTAGCCTTTTCTTCTTTTCTTTTTGAAGATGAGAACCTTGTCCCCTTTCACGTGCGAAAGAACTTCGACTACTACTTTGGCTCCTTCCACCACGGGGGCACCTACGGTAACCGCGCCGTCGTTATCCACGAGCATCACTTTTTCAAACTCCACCTCTGCGCCCTGATCGGCGTTGATCCGGTGAACAAATAATTTCTGGTCCTGCTCAACTTTAAACTGCTGGCCCTGAATGTCTACAATGACGTACATATTTGTAATAACTTAACGTTACGTGCCTGAGGCGAGCCGCAAACCACGACTTCTTGTTCAGCCTATTGGCAAAATGAGGTGCAAAAGTACGCAATTATTTCATTATTTACAAATCATTCGCTCGTTTTTTCCAGTTTTCTGTAAGCATTTCCGATGTGTTCAACGATGTCACCCGCAATAAAGCTGCGGGGATGTATTGTTTCCCGGGTCAGGTCGGCCGTCATCCCGTGCAGGTAAACGCCCACCCTGGCGGCATCCAGTGGCCGGTACCCCTGCGCCAGGAGGCTGGTAATCATTCCGGTCAGCACGTCTCCGCTGCCGGCAGTAGCCAGTGCCGGGGTGCCGGTGCTGTTCACATGAACACTCTCCCCATCAATGATCAGCGAGTACGCCCCTTTGATCACCACAACCAGGTCGTTTTCCTTTGCAAAAAGCTTTGTTCTCACAATCTTGTCGTAGTCGTCGCTCCACTCCCCAATCAGCCGCGACAGCTCCTTCGGATGCGGCGTCAGGATGGTTTTGGCCGGCAGCAGCGAGATCCACTCCTTGTGCTGCGCCAGCATATTCAGTCCGTCGGCATCGATCACCAGCGGGGTACGGTTATTTTGGAGAAACCCATGCAGCGCCTCCTGCGTCTCCGGGTGCTGCCCCATCCCGATGCCGATGCCGATTGCATCCGGCTGCAAGGCAACCTTTATGTTGCCGATATGCTCCGTCTGCTCATCCTCCACCGCCATCGCCTCCGGGAGAGCCGTTTGGACGACCGGCATTCCGCATTTTGGCAGGTAGGCCGTAACCAGTCCGCAGCCCGTTTTCAATGCCGCCCGCGATGCCAGGCATACCGATCCCGTCTTGCCCAGGCTTCCCCCCACAATCAAGGCATGCCCCTCCGTTCCTTTGTGGGCAAATTTGGCCAGCGGCTTCAGTAGGGAAGCGATCTCCCCCATCTCCGCTAAGTACACATCGCTTTTTGCCTCGGCAATTGCCTTCCTGTTCAGGCCGATATCCACGATCCGCACGTCGCCGGTGAAGTCCTTGTTCTCCGGCAGGTAGAGAGCCAGCTTTGGAATCTGAAACGTGATCGTCTCCGAAGCCCGCACGGCAAAAGAAGTCCTCCGTTCCAGAAAGAGACCGCTCGGCACGTCGATGCTGATCACCGGTTTCCTGCTCCCGTTGATTCTCCCGATCACCAGCGCTGCAATGCCGGTCACTTCGCGGGAAAGCCCCGTTCCGAAGATCCCGTCGATCACCACATC
>NZ_DCEN01000064.1:10327-37500 GCF_002316955.1 Proteiniphilum sp. UBA1028 | reverse complement strand
GATAGGGATAATAGGCCGTAAAATCTACCGCCGATCCATCTTTTGGATAGGTGATGGCTTCGTTCACCGCATTGAATACTGTGGCGGCAGCCGTGGCGCCCGCTGTATAGGTTATATTCGAGAAGTGCGCAGTGGAGGTAGTTCCCGTGGCGAAGCTATAAATCCCAATTGGGTCGCCTTCGGTCCACTGGCTGCCGTCCTGGCTTAAACGGGTAGCGTACTTGCCTATTACTCCTGCGGCGAAGGTCACTTCGTCCTGAGCGGTCGTTTCCTCTTCATGTACGCTACATGCCGTTGTCAGTGCAATTGTGAGGAGGAAACCGATGAGATGTTCGTATCGTAAATACATAGTGCAATAGCTTATTGTTTCGGTTGCTGTTTTTTTAATTAGAACGAGGTATAGGAGCCTTCGGCATTCTGATCGTTTACGATATGCTTTACCAGGTAGTGGAGATACATTTCGAGGTTGGTATAGCGACCCCGAGGATCGAGGGTTTTGCTATTTCCGTCGGCGGCCGAGTTCTTATCCAAACCGAAAGCATCTTCCCATGCGTCGGGTATCCCATCACCGTCGGAATCTTTTCTTGGCTTTTCCGATTTATAGGTGGGCCATCCGCCTACGGCCGATTGCGTATCGATCAGCCCGTTGAGGCTGCCGTTGCCGCCAACCATGCAAGTTGCGATGCCATTGCGGGTGTCGTTTACCGCGCGTTTATCTACCGCGTCTCGTTTCAGGCTGGCACCGGCGTGGGTCAATACCTTTTCAAACCCGATGGCTGCGGTGTGGGTGGTAACCCGTGCGGGGATACCGCTTGGCGCAATGGCAACAGGGGTTGTCAGCTTGGTTACGGTTGTGCTTCCGGGATTGGAATCGTACTGGATGCCCGCCCAGTTGTCGCTGTTCACATGGTCGAACGTGCCATCGGTATGCAGATAATTGGTGTTGTCTCCCATGTATATATGTGGGCAACCCCAGTCAATCCCCTGATTTATACCCCCTACGAGATAGAAGTATCCGCGTTTCTTTCCGTTTGTATTGGCATCGGGGCCATCGGTCGAAGCGGGTCCCCATTTGTAATAGTTGCCTACGAAGTTTATTTTTTGACCGTCACCGCCGTAGGCTGGGTAGTTGGAGTAATTGTAGACCACGCAGTTACGGAAGTCAACCGCACGCTTGTCATTGGTGAGCGGCTGATCGGTGGTGCCATATACCTCACCGCTGTCGAAGCGAGGATTACGGCTGTCGTGATGCGCCAAAAGGTTGTGGTGATACGAAGCGTTTACGCCTCCGGCTATGGAACCGTATCCGTGTGAACCTTTACCGTGAATGGAATTCCTCAGGCTTTCCGAAAGGATACACCATTGCATCGTGAAATTTTCATTCGCATAGAACGAAGAGCATTCGTCGGTACTCCAACTCATTGAACAGTGGTCTATGATGACATTTTTGGTAAAACGTCCCCATAGGGCGTCGTCTTCAAAGTTGGCTTCATCGCCCATACGGAAACGAATGAAGCGTATGATCACATTGCTGCCGTTTACGACGGCCGAGTAGTTCTTCAGGCAGATGCCGTCACCCGGTGCGGTCTGTCCTGCTATGGTTACGTCACCGATATTGATGTTTAACCGGCTCTTGAGCTCAATAATACCGCTGACATCGAATACAATGGTGCGTGTGCCGCTTTCGGAGAGTGCGCTGCGTAAGCTGCCCGGACCTGAGTCGTTGAGATTGGTCACTTTGATCACTTTACCGCCCCGTCCACCGGTGGTGTACATTCCGCCGCCTTCGGCACCGGGAAATGCACGAACCAAGTCGTCATTTTCTGTCGTAGGGAGCCCAAGATCGAGGTCGGTAAAGGGATCTTCCTCTCCGTTATCATCTATGTCAGGCCCCCACGGCGCGACCGAATTGTTGTCGGCATCTGCCAGTATGCCGGCCATCTCTTCGGTGTATGCATTTACGGTAACATTGAATAGGTAGACGTAACCCGCTTTTACCTGCATGTCCGGATAATGGTCGTTTATCTGCCAGGTATAACTTTTCCCGTTTACTGTGGCGACAATCTCGTGACCCGCATTTACCGAAAACGGCAGCAGAATAGCGCTGCAGGTATTGTGGCTCAGGTAGGGTGTAATATCTGTGGCAGCAGCCTCTTCTTCCAATACACCGGTGCTCAGGTTGTAGTTTGACACAGTGTTCATGCCCTTGATCGTCACGGCGGAAGGTGTTATGGCATTGCCGCTGTGATCTGCAAATTTGAGGGAAACCTTTGCCAGCTGATGTTCGAAAGTAAAGGAAACCGGTCCTGTGGTATATCCATTGCCTCCGTTATCCATTTTGGCACGCATCAAATCATGGGTCGTGATACCTGCTGATTGATCGGTCAGGTTGATGGGGTAGAGGAAATTCTCAATCGTTGCCAAATAGGGGTAATAGGCCATAAAGTCTACCGCTGAGCCATTTTCGGGATAGTAGATGGGCTCGATGTCTGCTTTGAAGGCGGTAACTGTTGCCGATGATTCGGCTTTGTAGGGCACATTTGTGTAGTTTACTACCGAGACTGTTCCTGTGGACAGCATATAGATCCCCACGGCATCGCCTGCAATCCACTGGCTGCCATCCAAGCTGATTCGGGTAGTGGGTCTGTCCAATCCCGAGATAAAAGTTACTTCATAGCGCACCTCACCACCTTTCGCGTCATCATGCTCGGAACATGAGACCAGGATCAGACCTGTAAGAAGGAAAAGTGCCCAAGTGCTTTTCAATAAGAATAGATGCTGTTTCATATGATTCAAACCAATGATTTTTAATAACTTTAGACTATTGCTGCGTTCGTCATAGTAAAAACTTGTTTTGACTATGTATTTGCTTATCGAAAACGTTCTTGTGTGGGAACCGTGATCATGCTCGTTTCATAGGTAATAGTATTGTATTGTTGTCTCATTAAAAATCCGAAATGGAGCTGATGAATTAAATTTATTAAATTTTTAATTCCGCTTTTTCATTGTGATCCTCTGTCGGATAAGTTTCTAGATCCCTGTTAATCAATTGTTTTACTGGGTTAATACAATGCGTTTTATACGCAATTTTAGCTAATTTCACATTATAGATGGGGTACAAATTGGTTTTTAATAGGTGTCAAATTGACAAATCGAGTACACACCATCCCCGTGTGGACAGCGCGATCATCACGAAACTGAGAATAGTCTACAGGGTAAGGGCCTTTTTATTCTGATTTTTACTTATCTCTTTGTTTGTGGGTATAGGTTTATCTTTGTTGGCTGATGATTGTTTTTTGCCATGCCGGATATTGTTTCAACACCTCCGCCGGCGCGTAGGTATACCAACCGTATCCGTTTCTGCGTTCATGACTTATCTCGGCCATTGTCTCCCGTTTGATTCCGTCGCGACTGCAAAAAAATGGTTTGCCTGTTTCCAGATCATTAAAACGTCCCCAGATGGGAGGAGCATTTTGATCTTTCACCACCACCAAGTCTTTTTGCCCCTCTTCGTTTATGATCCTTTCCAGCCTGATACCTTCAATTTTGTTGGTATCAAACCACTTCACCGCACCGTTGACAGCCTCGATGACTCTTTTTGAGGGATTGTCGATTTCCATCAGCAACAGTGTGATACCGGCCGATTCTGAGCCACTGAAGGATACCAGTTCATAAGCCCTGGCATTGGCGGGAGCCAGTGTCTTCTCATCATGCTGGGCACACCAGACGGTGGGTTGATTGTCGATTCTTATCTGGGTGTTGAGAATGCAGTCAATCCCTTTTTCAAATGCTTTCCTTGCCTTCTTCCTCGTTGATTGATTGATGTCTAGTGATCGAAACGCCTCGTTGTCGGAATAGATATCCCTTAAAAAACGCATCACATTGACCATCGCATTGTCGTTGTAGGTGATATGCATCGAGTAGGGCATGGTCTTGTCGGTTGAGATCTCATCACGGGTGCTTCTTACCGGGTAGTATTGTGGCCAGCCGCCATTTCGGTATTGAGCGGCGAGTATAAACTGCACTCCTTTCTCAAACGCTTTCCGATAACGTCCGTCTTTTGTCTGTGCATGCATGTTCGCCAGAAATCGCAGCTCGGTGATGGTTGAGCCGTTGTCAATCGTGGCACTTTTCCTTGTTGTTTTCTGCAGCAGAGCTGACTTCAACGAATCGGCCTCCAGCTGGTGATAGGGTTGGTTCTTCTCCCATCCGCCAATTTCTTTTTGAAAGGATAACACCGTTTCGGCGACTCTCCTGGCATCATCAGATCCATACCATTCCGGTTCCATCTGTGTGGCCACCTGCGACCATCTTCGTTCCAGGTAATCATCCTGCCTGTTTTGCCGGTTATTTTGAGCCGATGACATCGTTCCTGTCATGAACAGCAGGAGTAGGGCAATCGCTTTTGTTTTCATTTTGATTCTGTTATTTGAATTGATAATTTCATTCCTGACATGCATTTTGGTTTTGTAGGCAGAGCCATGCCACGGCTTCATTTTCAAACGGGGCTCTTACTTCAATTTTGCCACCTCCTTCCACTAACTCTCCCGTATGGATTGTTTCTCCGCTTTCCGGATGGATCCATACCAACTTGTAAGGATGGGAGTCCTTTCCCAGGTCGATGCTGAAAGAGGGCCTGTTGCTAAAAACGATGTAGCCGTTGCCTTTCCTGCCGAGAAGATATTGAGGCATACCATCCACTATTTGTACCGATGGTTTCATCCTTGCTGCTGCGCGGAGGAAATCGGGATCGGCAACCCGGGGGATGGCAGCCAGGGATCCTCCCCCCATAAAGACAGCCCATTCTGCATATCGGACGTTCCGGTCAGCGGAATAGATAACTGCCTTTTCAGGATACCGGGCATGCAGTTCACTGACCGCGCGGTGAATCTGACCGAACGAAGTGTTTCCTTTTTCCATGATGCGGACATATTGGCGAGGTGCGAGACTCACTCCTCCGGGAGGTGCATAGAGGGTGCCATCATCCCGGTATTGCCACTGGATCACATCAATGACATCCACTATTCTTGATCTGACCGGGTCATTCAGAATGGCATCCTGTACATCTTTGGTGCCGGGGAGCATGACCAGCACCTCCTGCCGGTTTTCCTTCTCCCATTCGGCAATCACATCGAGCCAAAACTGTGCGAAATGCAGTGGACCGGTATACTCCACTCCCAGATGATGCAGGATATTGCTGTTCCCCTTGAAGTTGTCCAGGCTTTTGCGGATGTATGCCTTTTGGATGCTGTTGAGTTTGACACGGGTGGTATCGTAAAACTGTTCAGCCATGAATATTCGTTTGTCACCCGCATAGGCAGGATGCTCCGGAAAATCGAGACCGTTGATGTTGTTGGCAGTGCGCCACGGGTAATCGGTCCAGTGTGCCCCTTCCTCAATGATGTTGTGTTGCAGGTAATGTTCCTCAATGTAGATGCGTCCCTGTTGATCTGCCAGGTCGGCAAACCGGCGCAACCGGCGCCAGTACCAGTCGTTCCACCGGGTCAGGTCATATTTACTCAGTCGGTCATACGCCTCTCCCTGTCCGCTCCGGCTAAAGGGCTGTTCATAAAAGGGGGCCCACACATCGGCATCGGCCCTTCTGCTGCGGGCATGATCATCGCGGCGACGTTCATACCAGAGCGCCGGAAAACTCTGCATCACCCGGATGTTTTGTTTTACCATATCAGCCACAACCGTATCAAGATCATCTGTCAGCCCGCGACCGATGCGTCCCGGGACGAAACGGACCAGGTTTGGACCGGCAGCAGCGATATCACCCGGACGGGTGGAGCCTCTCCACAGGGAGGTACGTGTTCTTTTTCCGGTAGCTACTTTGTCATCCAGCAGCAGCCGGCCATTTGAAAGCTGTAGCGGTGTTCCTTTTTTGATCGGGAGGGCAGGCTTCATGTATGCAACGTCTGAAAGCATCACCGCCTCTGAATAATCTTCCTGAATAGGGTATTGTTCAATCATCCGGTCGATCCATTCAAACATTGTGAGATCTGGATGCCGTGCCAGTTCACTCAATTGAGCCGTTTGTGCAAAGGAGGGAGCTGTTGTTTCACTGCTGTTGTATACCCGTATTTTGTCCTCTTCGACTGATCTCCTCCCTCTGCGGGCTTTGAGTTGTGCATAAAAGAAGCTCTCCGGTTTGATGAAGGTATGTTCCAGTTCATGGTGTCCGTTTCCGTAGCCCTGTGCCCAGCTGCCATATGCCCAGTTTTGTGCTCCGGGGGGTGCATCCAGTAGTATCTGTGCAGCGCGGCATTGCCAGCTCATTGAGTTGGCAGCGCTCCATCCTCCTCCCTGCCCGTCTACATCACGGTATCCAAAGCTGATCGTCCCACCGTCGACGGTCATTTTGTCAAACAGGATACCGGTCGCCCATCCTCCCACGGCACCGCTGAAATTGTAGGGCATATAGGAGAAGCATTGTACAAAAGCGTTTGGCCCCGGGGTGGTAAAGCCTGCAGAATAGGCGTGCCACGCATATTCTGCATAACAACGCTGGAAAAGCACCTGTTGCCCGAGCGTTTGAAATGCATATCGCCGGTAATTGCCAATCTCTCCCACCGGAGCCAATGATTTGCAGTCCTCCACCGTGATCCTGCTGGCTGTTTCCCATACGGCCACTGATGAACTGACAAAGTGTTGTGTCACGACACGTCGCACCCAGGCGTCGCGTACATGCTCCAGCGTGATGGCCATCCATCGATGGTTTTCATCTTTGGGATTCGACGTGTCGTGCTCCGATATACAGCGTAAGTTCTCCACCCCCACCCGGCTGATCAGCCCCGGCCACTCATACCGGGCCAGGTAGCCTCCCCCATAGTCGGGATCGAGGGCGTTGGTCAGGGGCACATCGAGGGTTACCGATCGAGGTGTCACCGCTACGATCTCACGGTACCAGTTTTGATCAAAGTCGCCCTCTTTCCATACGGTAAGGGGGTAATCCACATATGCCCCGATCCTGTCGGCCCCGATTATCCTGATCCACTCCCCAGTAGAGGGTCGGTTGACCAGCACCTTATCACCCACCCTGAAAGGATGACCTTTTGCAAAGGTGAGTTGGGTGGTGTTCACCGGGAAGTATTTTTCATCCACTTCAACCGGTGGTCCGGTAACCCGATTGCCGGCTCCGGTGATGCGGATCAATGTCTCGCGATCGTTACCCACGGCATACAATACTGTTCCTGCCTCATCACTTCCGCTGCCACGCAAGACCACCCCGGAGGTTCGGATCACCAGGCTCCCCGAAATGCGGTAGTTCCCCTTTTGCAGCAGTATTGTCCCACGGAAGCCATCCTTGTCGGGAGCCAGGGAGGAGACATAGTCAATGGCCTGCTGAATCTGTGTGGTCGCATCGCCTTTGATGAGAGGCACCAGAACTTTCACCTTCACATCGGGAATTGCTGCTTCCGAAGCATGATAACCGCAATAGGAATAATCGGGGACACGGTCGCCGTTGGCTGCTTTCCTGTAGGTAAGCGTTCCATCCTCATGTACCTGTACCGGTGAGTTGGGTGTGGTCTTGAAGTGCGCATCACTTGTCACCGGCGCCAGAGGCAGGAGAAGCCAGAGGCTCAGCCGCCACCACTTATTTATTTGATTTACCTTTCGCATCTCTTCCGTTTACAGTTTTTGATAGATGAAGTTGTCAAAGATCACCCGTCCCTCGCCAAAAGCATAGAGACCGGCTCTCAGGCTCATAAATCCGCCAAATACATTGTGGTTGAATCCCGTGGCATCGATCGTCCGTTCCAGCTTTTCCCATGAAGAACCGTCCCGGCTGTAATAGAAACTCACCTCATTCTCATCGTTCAGGATCCGCAGGAAACCATGGTTGCCAAACTCATTTTTTCTGCTGATCTTGGAGGCTTTCTGGTTGAATACGGTAAATTCTTTCGCATTCACGGAAATGCGCATGTTGCCCTGTTCATTGTAGAAGAGGCATAAGCCGGCTGTGGCATCTCCCTCGATGGTGTATTCCACCTGGAACTGGTATCTGCGATCGGCAGCGTTCACCAGCAACGGCGAACTGTTGTCGAAGGAGTTGCCCTCTGCCTGCAGGATCAACTGTCCGTTTTTGAGGGCGTAGCGTTCAGGGTCATATTTCTTGAAAAACTGCCATTGCATTCCCAGCAGAGGAGAGGAGAAATCGTCGGACAGGGAGGTATAGCTTTTCATCTTTTCACCTGCCGGGAGGGTAATCTTGTCGGAGCTGCGCACGCCTTCCGGAATCCTGAACCAATTGTCGACGGTCCATTCGATCGGCATCATCAGCGTTTGGCGACCCAGTGTCTGGAAGTGTTTTTCATAGGCGTGATAAACAATCCACCATTGTCCGGCAATATCTTCCACCAGCGTGCCGTGTCCCTGGCACCACCATCTTTCGGATCGGTTTTCGGTGTGTACGATCGGGTTATAGGGTGAATTCTCCCAGGGACCATAAGGTGTTCTGGAGCGGGCCGAGACCACCATGTGCGCGGTTGCGGGTCCTGCTGTCCCTCCCTGAGCGACTGTCTGGTAGAAATAACCGTTCCTGATGGTCGATTTGGGTGATTCCAGACAGAAACATTCCGTACTCCACTCTTTCGGGAACTGCCAGCCGTCGTAGTTGTGAACCGGTTCGCCATCTGCCGAGAGCCCATCCTTTTTCAGCTTTACAGTGCTTCCCCCGGAGAGGTAGAGGTAGCGGTTTCCCTCCCTGTCCACAAGGTGACCCGGGTCGATGAAACCCTTTATGCCGGTATTGATGGGCTCGGACCAGGGGCCTGCTGGCGATTTTGCCGTGACCACCCATATGCTTCTGCCGGCCGGGAAATAGATGTAATAGGTGTCG
Organism: Proteiniphilum sp. UBA1028; assembly: GCF_002316955.1. Lineage (NCBI taxonomy): Bacteria > Pseudomonadati > Bacteroidota > Bacteroidia > Bacteroidales > Dysgonomonadaceae > Proteiniphilum > Proteiniphilum sp. UBA1028. The sequence continues at coordinate 28,655 of NZ_DCEN01000064.1, read as the reverse complement.
CCCTGTTTCACCAGATCGGGCGCCCATACCGACCCGATATAGGTTTTCAGGGCCTGCGACACCGGCTTCCAGTTGATCATGTCTGTTGAATGCCAGACAATCAGCCCGGGATAATATTCAAATGAGGAGTGGGTCATGTAGTAGTCGCTCCCATCTCTCAGAATGGACGGGTCGGGATAATCCCCACCCATCACCGGGTTCTTATAATAACCCTCATTTTGGGCGAATAATGGGATATACAGGTTTAAAAAAGTAAACCACAGAATAATTGCCGACAAATATTTCTTCATAATCTCAATTTATAATGATTGTTTCATTATCTCCATTCTACCTGCAGATCTTTGATCAACGTGGCACCGCTTCCTACCGTGCCTGTATGCTGGAAGCCGAATCCACCCCACGGTTCGGGAGTGATCTCCGCTTCCATCAGGACAGTCTGTACCACCCCGGGACGATCGGGAACGATATGATGGTTTTTTGAATTTTCTGCCTGTACCCTGAAGCGGTTTCCTTTCACCTCAAGCAGGATATGGCAGTCAGGCCGGTAGCAGTCGGAGGACACAGGATCGCTGATGGGGGTCGCGATGCCTCCTTCATACCGCATCAGCACAAAATCGATCGCATCGCTATATTTCGTGGTGCGGATTAGTCGCAATGCATAGCCGTTCAGACCCTTTGTGTCGAACTTGATGCATACATCCATGTATTGCTGACGGGCGCTGCTGAATCCCTGGCCTGCTGTCTTGGCGGGAACGGCAGTGAAGCTGATCTTCATGTCATGAAACGTATCCCCTACGGGTGTATAACGCAGCCTGGCACCCTTGTTGGCCTGTACCAGACCGGTATCCGTTGCTGCTCCTTCCACGCCGTTGCCGTAATACCACGGGTCTCCCTCGTTGGTCGCAACCATGTCGAACGCCCTGGTGTCTTCGGGAGCAAAACAGTCGAGGGTGAAGAAGCCCTGTTTCACCTCCGGCTGGTATCTGGTCGACATGTTTTTCAGGTTCACCCTCATCTTCCGACTGTCACCCTTGAGATGGGATGATTGAATGGGTGACCGGGTAACCGCCCTTTCCGGTTTTCCGGGTAAACAACGCGAATGTTTCGGTTCCACCTTTGCCATCAGATGCCAACCGATGTCACCCGCTGATAATTTATAATGAAGATGGGGCACATTCATGCGGGAAACTGCCACCTCAACCGGATCACTCCCGGCGGCATCCCTGCATCTGTACCAGCTGACCAGCGACTGGTCGGTGAACGGCATATCGAGCGCATAACCCACGCTGATGGTTCCATCAGCGTTTATCTCCAGTGTGGGCAATGCACGGAATGGGGGAGCTTCCATCATTTCCGGTAACAGATAGACCAGTGCGGCTCCCTCAAGGCCCGAGGTTGTGGTTGCCCGCACGACCAGGGATTGGATTTCCTCGGTAGTATTGGTCGGAATCACCCTGCAACTGCCATCGGGTAACGCCTCCAGCCTTGCCAGTGAGTTGTCCTTCTTTGCAATTGACCAGGTGACCTGTTGATTTTCGAGTTCATAGTTGCCGAACTTGTTCACAGTGGCTTTCAGCAGCAACGTCTCTCTGCCCGTTTCGATGGAATCACGGGAGGGAGAGACCACCAATTGTGTTGGCAGGTTTGTGTAGCTTTTATGGTTAATTTTTTCTGCAGCCAGTACCCTCTCTTTTTGTCCCAACGGATCCCAGTCGTCATCTCCCCTCAGCAAATTGTAGACATTGTAAATCACCTCTCCGTTACAGGTGAAGCGATAGGCATCCAACAGGCTCTTACCGCTCATCTCAACCGTTGCATGGGGATGCTGCATCCCTATCACCACCTGTTTGCCGTTGATGCTGTTGTGATAGTCATAATAGCGCGCCTCCGGATCGGGTTTATCGCGCCAGCCCCAGTAGGTGGCGGTGGAGGTCTCCATCCGGCAGTCGATGGCAGCCAGCTGTCCCCGGCTTTTTGACCAGTACTGCTCACCGATGGTGAAGGAGCGAATCGTGCAATTCAGCAACACCGCACCGGTACCGATGGTGTGATAGAAAGGCTTGGAAGAGTAGAGGTCAAAAGAGGAATTGAGGTAAACAGCCGTAGAAGCAAGCGCATCGTCGGTCGATTCAAAATGGCAGTGATCGAACAGGGTTCTTTGGCCTCCCACAAAGGGGCATAAATTGAGGCGGCTGACAAAATGGGTGTTCCGTGCGAAGATTTTATCCCCATAGGTGAATGCCAGCTGTGCCTGTACGATGGCGGAACCTCTCTTCGGGCGGTTCAATCCGGGATTCAACGGATATTCCAGGTCGATGTTGCAATAGTTTCCGAATGTGAGATTTTCCGCGCTGGTACCGTCGCCGGTGATCAGCAGCATGGTGAAGTTGCCCTTTGCGCCCATTGTCTGTCCGCGGTTGCTGGCCAGTACCACATCGCGCGGGTTGTCGCTCAGGCCGTGAAATTTCAGCCAGCTGCATTTTATCTCGAGGCCGAAGGGAGTGCCTCCTGTCTCTTTGGGGAGCCGGATGGCCGGATCGTCGGGGTCATCGATCCAGTACACCCATGGGGCAATATAGAGTACCATCGGTTCTGCTTCGGTCCCGTTTGTCAGATGTTTTGCTGCCTCATTCACCGAACGAAAGACGTAAGGATATCTTCCTGCCTCCTTCTCTGTTATTTGTCCATCAATGTAAAAAGCTCTGGAACCTAGTTTAATCTTATCTCCTTTATAGAGGAGGTGATCACCGGCAAAAATGATATCGGGATTCAGTGAATTTTGTATTGACACCTGTGCTTTCAGTCCGGTGTATGAGAGGAGAGTGGAAAATAGACAAACCGATATAAATTTCAGGGAATGACTCATGATCGATGCATATTAGTGCCAGACAACCGATTTGGGTTGCTCACCGGTCGATTTGGATACAGTGATAAAGTTTATCAATATTTTCATGTTGCGGATATACTCTCCTGTGGAGATATAGAGCTGATCGGACGGATCACGGTAAGGAGAGGTGTCGGTTTCATCGCCTACATGAGTTGAGGCATAGCGGTCGGTCTGTTCCTGTTTTGTGCCATCACCCACGTAGGGATTGCTGATAAAAGCATGTTTGGACAACCATCGATGCTGTTCATCCAGTGCTTCTATGACTTCCCGGACCATCTCATCGTTCACCGGCATCATCAGCTGTTGCCGGTTCAGGTCATAATAACTCTGTGGAGTGCCGTTTCCTTCAAATATACTGGTTCTCAAAGGGGAATCCTTGGTTGCCTCCTCCGTGGAAAGGTTTGAGATGCGTTCATACTCTTTCTTCAGCAGTTCGATTGAAATATGACATTTTCCACCGTAGTGCGACAAGAGGTTCTGATCATTGTCGTTGGTGTAATATTCTCCAAAGATGACGTTTGATCCCCTGCGGTGCACATAGATCGGTTTGTTGGTCTGTGGATCGATAAAGGTGGGATGGGTACGCCCGTCATCTGTTGTCTGATGCTCCGGCAGCCGTGTCTCCTCCAGCCATCTGATGGCATCGGGAACACGGGCCAGAAACTTCCGGTCACCGGTGTACTGATAGAACTTGAGGAGCAGCATCGCATTGGTGAAAGTGGTAGAGGGCATGAATGCGGCCGGCTCATAGGTGCGGGCTCCCGCGGTCTGCATGTTGAGATCCAGTTGCTGTCCCCACGCCCCGCAGCCATCCTGTGAGATGAGGTAGAAGTTCATCCCCCGGTAGATGGGATCGAGGAACCGCTCATCTCCAAGGGTCAGGTAGCATTGCACCAGAAAATGTACATTTTCCCAGATCACGTCGTCGTTGAATGTGTAATAGGAGGTGTAGTCGGGATGATTCTGCTTGTTGAAGTCATATCTCAGGGGATAACGCTGCGGCCATCCTCCATTGGGATACTGGCTTTTCAGGATGAAATCAATCGCCTTATCCAGAACGGGTTTGTAAGCCGGGTCCATTTTTTCCAGATAGATACGCAACAGGAAACGGGCAGCATCGGAGGTCACATCATCGTCGAAAGTGGAGTTGCCGTAATAGTGTTGAAACTCCTCCAGACGCCAGCCATTCTTGCCGATGGTGCTGTACCATTTTTTCAGAGATCGGTCGCCCGCAAAATCAATCATGTAATTCCAACCTCCCTGATTGCTCTGACCCCAAATCAGCGCATTGGCTGCTTTCTCCGCTGCCTGGTAGTAATAGGGATTACCGGTCGCCCGATAGGCATCGATAAAAAGGTGCCCCATGCTGATGGTGCCCGGGTGTTGCAACCATATCATGGTCTTGTATGCCTCCATCTCCCCCCATTGCCTGGAGAAGTCAGGCAGGTAATACCAGAGATAACCGCCGTTGGTGCTGACATTTTCCACCATGTATCGGGTTGCTTTCAGCATGATCTGTTCGGCATCTTTTGTCAGCTTCTGTTCCTGTGTCATTGCCGGGTGACAGAAGGAGAGCAGGAGGCATAGCAGGATATGCGACTTCATCTCACTCTGTGATAAAATCTTCACGCATCGGGCTGAAGACATCAATTAATATCCCTGGTTCAAGGCATACGGTGCCATGTAATAGGTTTGGAGCCACATATATACCGTCGCCACTCTTGACAATTTCCTTTTTGCCATCAATCGTAAATTCAAACAGACCGCTTGCAACATAGGTTGTCTGGGTATGGGGATGAGCATGTTCTGCACCAATCGCTCCTTTTTCAAACTTGACTTTCACCAGCATGATTTGGTTGTCATAACCCATAATCTGTCTTGTGACCCCCTCTCCGGCAAATTGCCAGTCAATCTCATCATTGTGTAAAAAATGATCGCTGTTTTGTTTCATATGAATTGGTTTATAAAGGTTACTCGAGGAGTTTTCCCTGAGTAACCTTTTGAGTGATATACTGCCTAAAGCTTAGAGAAGACATTAATTGTTCGGTAGTCCGTATCCATTCGTTACATTGCCTTTCGATTGATCAATTACCGTAAGTGGCATCGGATGGAAATAACGGGGAGCCTGAGTTTCACGACCTACTACTCCATCGAGGATAGCAGCATTGAACATAGCTTTTGCATTTGCATTGTTCCAGATATTGATTCCCCAGTTTACTCTTTTGTACCCATCGGCTTCCAATGCCGCAGCCTCGGCGCCGTTCGGATTGATATAGTGATATAGTCCTTTGATGGCCAGATTTTTTGCGGTGGCTGTATGGGCTGGTGCGCCCCAATTGTAAATACCTCTCCATCCGGGATAGAGAGCAGGATCCGTTTCGTTCGGGGCTTCCTGCGTCACAACTGCCTTTGGGTTACCGCCAATCTGTACATATTTTGTCCAGATATAGTTGGAAATGGTTCTTCCACTGGGAAAAGTATAATATCCATCCGCTTCAAGGCCCGCTGACATGGCTGCCATCTCCTGACGCACCGCAATCGCTCTCTCGTTAAATTTGCCGGATCGAATCATGTCCCAGCGGATATCTCCCTCCCCTAACAATTCTAATCTTCGTTCACTGTAAATGGCATCCAACAGAGCCTCTCCCGATAGTCCTGCAATGTTCTTGCTTGTATTTCCAAATGCTCTCTGTCGAATTTGGTTCACCAGTGCTATTGCTCCGGAGTTATCCGTTCCCAGGATCGCCTTGGCTTCGGCAAGCATCAGCATCGCATCAGCCATTCTCATCACGGTGTAGTTCATACCGGATGCACGAAATGTGGCATTGGGATAATCGGGAACATCACCTCTGTTTTGGTCCCATTTGTTGATGCTTGGGCCGCCGCCGCCGATACGAGTGCCTACACCCAAAGGTACAAGGTCCTCCTGGCCGGTTGCAGCATTGCTTCCGGTAACCACCATACTCACATCGCGACGTTTGTCACCCGGTTCATATGCATTGTAAAAGAATGTGGGGATGATACGGATTGCTGCAAATGTATTCAACAATCTTACGTTTGCGTTATTGGAGCCGGGCCGTCCCTGACTATAAGGGACTTCAATGTTCCCAACACCGGGAATGGTGGCAATTTCAAACAACGATTCGGGACTCTCGCGTCTGGAATTTATCTCTTGCCAGTGCTTCTGAAAAGGATTGTTGGTCGTTCTGTCATCAGTAGTGATCAGTTTTGCTGTCCCATTTTGTGTGTTGACAGCGATATTGAGATATTGTTCGGCTGTTTTGATGTATTCCTGAAAGTCTATACGTCGTGCGTAGACACATGTTCCGTCATCGGTACCCTTGTATTCAAACTTTACATCACCATATAAGTTTGCCACATCGCTCCGGATGGTTTGCCACCCGCCGGCATGAAGTGCAATTTCACCGATCAGTGCATTGGCATAAGTGCGACTGATCCGTTCCACTGTGATACCTCCCTCTCCCAATACATACATTTTACCCTCTACGGCTTTGAGTTCTTCAATGATCTGGTCCATTATCTCAAAACGTGAACTCAAATGATACTCGTTCACAATTTTATTTTCATATCCAAAAGGAACATCCCCAAAATGGCGAACCAATTCCCAGGCACACAAAGCCCAAAGGGTCCTGGCTTCTCCATAAAGTTGTGTCCAGGCTGTGGGGCCATTACCTGCAATATCGGCCTGATATTCTGCTTTCAATTCGATCAGGTCGGCGATACGTGCAGCCCGTGCAAGAACAATGTTCAATGTGTTGTATAGGCCTGATGCTGAGTTTATCGTGGTTGCGGAGGGTTGAAGGCGTGCGATGACATTATTCGCTGTAGGATATTCGCTCATATATTCAGCATCCGATCCCAGAGGATCCTGCCAGTTGTAGTTACCGCCATGCGCTGCTCCCTGACGGTAGTTGGCGTACGCCCATGATAATGTTTTAAATGCTTCATCGGGGCTTGACATTACAAAGTTGTCATCTGATTGGCCTGCATTTGCTACATCCAGGTAATCACTGCAGACAACGAGCATGAATGGCATGAGTGCCAGGAATAAATATTTTACAATTTTTTTCATCATTGTTGTTCCTTTAAAATTATTATTCATTTACACGATTAGAAAGTGGCGTTTATCCCCAGCACAAACTGACGGGACCGGGGATAGGTTCCCCAATCAAAACCCGGAGTGGGGTAACGCGCATTGTTCGCGTTCTGCTGTGTATTGACTTCAGGGTCAAGACCCGAATAACTTGTCAGTGTAAACACATTGTAAATGGAACCATATAAACGGATGTTGTTAATTTTTACCGCATCAAGCAACAGTCTTGGCAAGGTATAGCCTAAAGTCAACGTGTTAAGCCGTAGGTATGAACCATCTTCAATTCCGATATTGGATACATAGCCTTGTTTCAGATATGTCAAGGGCAAACTTGCGTGTACGTTTGCGGCATCTAACTGATCGGGTGTGGCAAGTCGCACCAGATTTCCGTTCTGGATTTCGTATAGCTTGTAGGTGTCATTTACAATGGCTAGTTTATTGCCATATAAGCCACCGCCTTTTTCACCGTTGTAAAGTGTTGCCAGTTTGTTGGCGTTGTAAATATCGTTTCCGTAGCTCCAGTTAAAGAACATACCCAGATCGAATTTTTTGTAATTAACACTGATATTGAAGCCTCCCGTATGTATAGGAACCATCCTGCCGATTTCAACATAGTCTTTTTCATCCAATACTCCGTCTGGAACACCCTCGCCTCCGCTGACATCTTTGAATTTTGGCATGCCGGGATAGGCATATTGACCAGCTGGTACAATTCCACCATGAAATCCTACAAAGGAACTGGCCAGATCAGGAATACCCTCTTTCAGCGAGTACATGCCTGTTCCCGCATCATAATCGAAATCACTTGTGGTATAGTATCCTTTTCCGTCCATTTTTAATCCCATTACAATGCCGACAGGTTTCCCTTCCAGCAAGGCATAGTCGGCACTCGGGATTCCGGATTGAAGAAATTGTGTTCCATAAGCACTTTGGAGCCCTTCTGCAAGCTTATCAATGTTTCCCTTATTAAAGTTGATGTTTGCACTTGCTGAAATATTCCAGTCGTTGTTCTTAAATATTTCACCCGAAAGTGAAAATTCAATACCTTTATTGCTTGTTTGGCCAATATTTGCGAAGCTGGTATTAAAGCCTGTGATGGAAGGTATGTCAGTCAGCATCAACAAGTCCTTTGTGGTGTTTTTGTAGAGATCGATAGTCCCCCACAAACGATTTTTTAATACTGTAAAGTCGAGACCGATATTGCGTGTAATGGTAGTTTCCCACTTCAGGTCGCGGTTTGCCATCTGGTCAGATGCCAGGTCGTAAGAGGGATAAGGTTCGTTGTTTAATCCATACTGGAAGCGCGGATCCGTGGAGGCTGCCCAGAGCTGTGACCACTGATCGGCGCTGATGGCATCATTCCCCACCTCGCCATACGATAAACGAAATTTCAAATCGTCAAGCCAATCGGCCTCTTCCAGAAAGGACTCTTCAGATACGCGCCATGCCAAAGCAGCTGCCGGGAAATACCCCCAACGATGTTCAGGAGAGAAGGTTGACGATCCATCGGCACGGAAGGTCGCCGTGATGATGTACTTGTCGTGAAGGGAGTAATTTGCCCTGCCAAAATAGGAGAGGATGCGACCGGGAGTGGTTACTCCGGAGGAAATTCTGAGGTTTGCACCATACTGCGAGATCATAGCGAAGGCATTGTCTCTTGTGAAATTAGCAGGATATCGTTCTCCCTGAATGCGCATGAACGACCCGCTTGAATTGGTTAATTCCTGTCCTGCCAGGAAATTTACGCGGTGTACCTCGCTCAGTGTCATGGCATAATTGAGGGTGTTCGACCAGCGCAGGTTCCAAGCGTCACTTTTTCTGTAGTCTGCATCACCTGCATAGACAGCTTTGCCATTGCCATCCAGGTAACTCTCTTCGTTGCCGAAAGGTGTTGGGCCGCGCCAGTTTTCATTCTGAACATAGTTACGAGCTAATGTCAGCTCCGTGCGATAACTTAGCCCATTCAAAATTGTCCAGTTTACTCCGCTTGTGCCACGAAATGACTGACCTTTTGTTAAGTTTTCGTGATCTTTGATCACGGCTACCGGGTCAAACATGTCGTACATCACAAACTTCTCTTCACCTGAAATGGATCCGTGATCTAAATAGGTAAGATCCCCTTTGATATCTTCAACCGCAATGGGGCGGAACCGGTAAGCACCGGAGAGGGATGATCCGAAACCATTGGTGGTTCCCTCGTTACCCATGGTTTCCCTGTCCGTATATCGTACATCCAGATTGAAATCAAGATTTTTACTGATGTTCTGATCCAACTTGAAGGATGCCGTGGCTCTCCTGAAGTATGAGTTCAGTTTCATCCCATCTTCGTCGGTGTAATTCAAGCCAAAGATGATTTTGGTCTTTTCTGTACCTGTTGTAACAGTAAGGTCATGATTGTGCGAAAATGAACTGTTGTACACCTCCTTCTGAAGATTGTAAGGGGCCACATTTTTATACGCTTCAATACCTGAGGTATTGCCGGCATACGAACCAAGTCCAAACAACCGCTGAAATGGTTCCGTATAGCTTGCGCCAAAATAGGTGTCGAGGAGCCCCCATTTATAGGTCAAATAATCATAGGGATTAAAAGTGTCGAGATAGCCTGTTGGGGTATTGAATTTAGCATAACCACTATAGCTGACAGAGGCCTTACCCTCTTTACCCCTTCTTGTGGTGACAAGAATTACACCATTTGCACCACGCGCACCGTATATTGCCGTTGAGGAGGCATCTTTCAACACATCAATACTTTCAATCATGTCAGCCGGTATATCGCCAATGTTGCCCTGTATACCATCAATTAATATCAGCGGTTCATTGCTTTGAGAGATGGATCCACCACCACGTACACGGATTGAGAAAGAGGCATCGGGGCGTCCATCCTGTGAAATCACATTTACACCCGCCAGCTTTCCTTGCAGTGCCTGTGCAACGTTCGAGACGGGCGCGGCCTTGATCGATTCCCCCCTGACAGACGCAACCGAACCGGTTAAATCTCTTTTCCTTACAGTGCCATAGCCGATGACCACCAGCTCATCCAAACTGGAAACATCCTCCTCCATAATGATGTTGACAACATTTCCTGTGATTGGAACTTCGATTTCTCTCATCCCGATATAGGAGACATGCAGCCTATTTGCCGATGACGGAACCGTAAGACTATAGTTCCCTTCCAGATCAGTAGCTGTTCCGATGCTGGTGCCTTTTACCATCACGTTGGCACCAATGATAGGTACGCCTCTGGTATCTTTTACCACGCCTCTTATTGTTTGTTCCTGAGCTGTGATAATCAGTACGCAGAGGAAAAATAGCAGACTAACGAATAGTCTTGGTTTCCATGTTAAATTGTTCATACATTGTAAAATTAGATAATAAGATGAATTAAAATGTTTTAAAAAGTCAACACGTAGCGGCTATGCTCTCTTTGTCGCCCTACTATGTTTTTAGGGCATCGTTTTAAACAACAACATAAAGTTATACATCACAATTTTAGTCAATATTATATTTATAATGGTTGATAAATTGGTTTTTAAAGGGTGTTGAATCGTTTAAGCATATTTTATTTAATTCAAGAGATTTTTACAATCCTGCCCGTTTTATGTTTTTTGATCCATGATTGTTGGTCTATTTTTTTATAAAATCTTCTCCAAGCACATTAATAACGGAGTATTTTTGAAGATCATTTCTATTTAACTGTTTAGACCACGGAACTCTTTTGAGTGGATTTGCACCCTTTCCCTCATTTTTGTATTCTCCATATTTTACGGAATCCTCATTGGATGTTTTTCCCCAGTTATGCCAACCTTCTGCTTTAATTGTTTCTCCCAAGTGACACTCGATAAATACGACATGAGCAAAGGGGCGCCACGGTCTTCCCAGGTAAAATGAATTTTTATTTTCACCTTCTATCTCGCATCTGTAGAAGACATAGCCGTGTGTCTGATCTTCAGGAGTAGAAGCAGCAGTAATATATCCATCCTGTTTGCAATATATTTCACATTCATCGAAATATGCGATAGAGGAGCCAAAAATAAAATCAACGGTGCCTTCGATATAGCAGTTGTTATAATATTGTTTACTCCCGATTTTATGGGTGTAAAGCGTATCCTGAAAACCCAGAAAACGACAATTGATAAAAGAGGCACGGTCGCTTCGAACGATGATGGCAACGGCCTGACCAATAGGCCCTGCTGCATTTTCAAAAGTAATATTTTCTGCCCTGAAATTATCAGGGCAGACATAGATGCTTGCGGAGCCCGAAGTCCCTATTTCATCTCCAAGAATACTTTTCCTGGAAGCGAAATTATTGAATGATAAAATGGTTTTATGCTTGTCCTCACCAATTAGTGTCAGGGAATGCTTAGTGTCAGGGATAATGATTTTTTCCCTGTAAAATCCTTTTCGGATAAAAATACGGGTTGATTGTTTACGAAAATCAGGTACCGCATCGATTGCTTCCTGTACGGTCCGGAAATCGCCTGATCCATCTTGAGCAACCACAAAATCATACTCTTTACGATCAATGTCTGATACTTTATCAAATATTTTCCACAAAAAATTGGCGGCATAATTCACCGTGGAGAGATGCCAGGGATGAAAAAGCCAAAAGGTGTGTGGTGTATCCTCAAAAGTATGAACCTCAGAATAAATGTTTAAACTGTCTAATTTGCGAATATGTTCATCCCGTCCATTATGGAAACGAGGGATAGCGCTGTTGATAAAACATACAGGAGCAGAATTGGTATGGACCCAAAACAGTGCCGAGGCATCTTCCCATGTTCCGGGCTTTTCAAAATATGTTCCGCCAAGCCACAGTGCGTCTACAGGCATGTTGTCCCCGGTGACATGGGCTTTTTGTGCCCGGTCGATTGTTTCCTTATTGACGAAACTAGAAATACCATCAATATTCAGTACTGCTCTAATTAAGCCATCCCGATTTTTTGTCCCAATCAATGCCGCCAGTTGTCCACCCGCGGAGCAACCGGAAACGGCAATTTTTTCCCTTTCAATCTGATAGGCATCGGCATTTTCGTATAACCACTTTGTCGCATCGTTCAAGTCTTCTTCTCCAGCAGGATAGATTGCTTCCGGTATCAGCCGGTATTCTACCGTGGCTGTCACAAAACCTTTTTTCGCAAGGTTAATGGCCAATGATTTTTGCATATCGGGTGAGCCGGAATTCCAGCCACCGCCGTGTATCATTAATACAGCTGGAAGTGGATGATCATTATCGGGACGGTAAATTGAAAGCGTTAGCTCCCTATCGCCAAATTTTGTATCAGTAACCTTCTTGTATACAATATCATTAAAAGAAGTAACTCCTTCAGGAATTGAAGTGTTCACTGTTTTTATATATGGGAAACGTTTTAATTCTTTGATATAAGAGCTTTGCACCGTATAGCTCGTGTCCCGGGGAATACCATTCAACATTGCTTTTTGTTTGAGCAAGGAAAGCCTCTTACCCCAATCGGCCAGCACTTCATTTCTCCATTTGGAAACAGTTTTGCTTCCCTGCCAGATTCCATCAAAAAGATTTATATCTGTTTTATCTGTGAACCAGTTTCTACCTAATTCAATGCAGGAAGGTGTTGGCTTCCCCGGCCAAGAGCCATCACTGACAAATACACCTCTATTTCCATTTATTTCGATGATGTCAGAACTTATTGTATAGTGTAATGTCGCCGGTGCTTTTGGTGAGTATTTCACACTATAAGATCCATTTCCAAGGTAATATCCATCCCACTTTTGTTTGTCAATATGCAATGTAAAACAGGGAGTCCCCGCCTCTTTCTCTATTTTGGGACCACTGAAAATTAACTCGATAATTGAATACGTCGGAACAGTGTCATTTATTGTAGTGTTTCTGTCAAAAACGAATCTGTTGCTGTATTCCATTCTCTCAAAACTCCCGCCCCAACTTTCTCCGCAGGGATTGTCAGAATTCCCATTCATAAGATATAACAAAGAAGGCGTGTCTCCCATTTTCACGTTCCCCTCGTAATACCTTTTGAAATCAGCTCCCAGATATCCTGCTCCATTGATAAAGTTGTCATAATACCCGTTGTTAAACTTGTCCTCCTTTGTATTGTCAGAGATAAAACCTCTGTAAGAGGCGTTGTTTTCAATAAAAAAAAGATCCGGAAAGTGCTTCACGATATAGAGGTAGCTATTGACAGACCATTTTTTGTTTGGTCCCCCTATCCAATACACTTTTATTCGTTTTTTTATCTCTGGCGCATCATGCAGTGCCTGTGCCAGATCCTCAAGTCCACCCCATACAAGTATCCACAAGGGTCGATCGCTTTTCTTTTTTGCACATTTTATGATCCAATCCGATCCCTCCGTAGATTTATCATATCCTTTAAATGGGGCCAATCCCCTTCTTCCCTGTTTACAGATACTACGAAGGTATGCGGGATCGGGATAACCTTCAATCTTTCTTTGCAGCAGTGGTAGATCTTTCTCAAAAAGGTTGATCATTCTGATTATCTCCTCTTTATGCCCTTTGCCATATGATGGTGACGAGATTAGCCCTTCGATCTCGAATTGATTGCTATACGTCAGGAGGTGCATCATCGACTGATTGTCATCGGGGTCTGTGCCTCCAATATCCGTACTGACAAGAATGCGTGGTCTTTTAAGAGTAGTTTCCTTGGAGCTTACCTCTTGAGTGAGACAAAAAAACAAAACGAATGTTATGAAAAAAAGCTTTTGTGGTATCATGTCAATCAGTTGATAAATGAGGTTCTGATCTTTTTTAAATTACCCTGTTACGTGGCTCCAATTCCTGATTAAGCGTATTTTCTTTAACCAGGCTATTTATATATTTCTCTAGATTGGTATATCCATCTTTGCATAAGGTTGTTTGATTCCCGTCATATTCATTATAAGGGTTAAGATTGTTCTCTATTTCCCACTTGTCGGGCATTCCGTCTCCATCTGTATCTATTATTAAAGGAACCGCTGCATTTTCATATCTTAAATCAGGCCATGCACTCTCGGCACCATCAGGTTTCACATCTTCCTGCGAGTCTATGAGTCCCGGAAATTTCGATGCATCTGAAGATCGACTTCCGAAATAGGAGGCTGTTCCATTTTTTACTTCATGAACGATGCGAATGTCTATGTCATCCCGGATCCTGGAACAGCCTGCATATGCAAGCACCAGTTCATATGCCTTTTGGGCGGTATGAGTTGTAACAACATCGGTTTCCAAAGGTGCTGATAAGCGCATCTCCCTTTTTACCTGTTCTGTAAAAGTGTTGTCATTGCCGGTTTTGTCAATTTGTTCATAAATGCCCTTTTTCCAGTTGTCTTTTGTGACTTCATCATTTTTGTCCACAACGTTTCCATGAACATAAAATCTCCCCCAGACGTGTTCCATTGGCTTCCATGCATTTGGTTTGCCGTCCTTTCCGGTACAGTATTCAGTTGTACGCACTCCGATTGCAGCAATGCGGTATCTTATTTTATTGTTTTCAGGAGTTGCCGGCCCGGGTTTATAAAAATTATTCACGATGTTTACGTTCATTCCCTCGCCACCATAACAGCCAGCACCTGCCCAATTATAGAAAACATTATTCCTCATATCTACATGCTCATTCTCTTGTGTGGAAACATGCGGCCCCAGACGTGGTACCCTGCTTTCGTGGTGAGCCAGTAGGTTATGATGGAAAGAAGCACGTGTTCCTCCCCAAATAGCGCCGTATCCATGTTTCCCTTTGCTGTGCCCGGCTGTGCGGAGACTTTCGGTGATCATACACCATTGCACGGTAAGGTCTTCACCTCCATAAATTGAGCAGGTTTCATCGACCGACCAACTCACCGAGCAGTGATCGATGATCACGTTTTTATTCCTGCTTCCAGCCAGTCCGTCCGGCTCACCTTTTCCCATGTCCCCCACACGAAAACGCAGATAACGTATGATGATATTGTCTGCATGCAGTGTAACGGGATAACCGGCTATACAAACCCCTTTTCCCGGCGCTGTTTGGCCGGCTATCGTCAGGTCGCCATGAATAATTTTAAGGTTGCTCTCAAGAAAAATTGTCCCGGAGATGTTAAAGACAATTGTTCTTGGACCTTCCTGAGAGATTGCATAACGTAAAGTCCCTTTCTCAATTCCATCTTCGAGCGTACTCACATAGTAAACTTTCCCTCCTCTGCCTCCTGTTGTGTAACGCCCAAAACCTTCCGCACCGGGAAAAGCGACAGGTTTATCTGTTGGGGACGGATTGCCATTATGCTCCGCCATCACATGATGGAACATAAACAACGCTAGGAATCCGATTAATTTTACTTTATGCATAAGTGTCTGACAATATAGGATGGTAGATTATTCAGCAGAGAAATAATAGACTTTATTCGCATCCGTCGGAAAATCATAAAGCAGGGTTTCCTGCAATTCGCAGTTGACAATATTTGCCCCCTCATGAATAAGCGGACTTTTTATCGCTGCCGTCTTGTTAAATGGATTGATATTTTCGGATTCGCTGTCTGTGGGTCTAAGCTTTATATCTCCTTTTAATTTGTTGGGAGTTCTTAACCTGCAGTTTCCGCCAAGAAGGGAATGAATGGTCAGCTCTTTCACCATCGCTTCTTTCCATTCAATGTCTATTGTAAAGCCGCCTCTTGCACGTAAGCCCTTCACTTTTCCGGATGCCCATTTATCCGGCAAGGCTGGCAACAGATGTATAGCCCCATCGTGGCTTTGCAGTAGCATTTCTGCGATGCCTGCTGTACAGCCAAAATTTCCATCAATCTGGAAAGGAGGATGTGCATCAAATAAATTGGGATATGTGCCGCCATTTTGTCCCGATTTTTCTTGCGGAGCAGGCGTTAGCTGGTCTTCAATGAGTTTGTATGCCCTGTTGCCATCCAAGAGCCGGGCCCATAAATTTACTTTCCATCCCATGGACCATCCGGTAGATTCATCTCCCCTGTATTCCAGAGAGTTCCTTGCTGCCTGGAACAACGAAGGAGAGTGATAAGGCGAAATCTGATTCGAGGGGTATAATCCATATAGATGAGAAACATGCCGGTGTCGGTCTTCTATACGATCCCAATCCTGCAGCCATTCCTGTAATTGCGTGTGTTTCCCGATCTGCATGGGTGGTAGTCTGTCTCTTTTACTTCGGACCGTATCTGCAAACAGAGGATCACGTCCAAGGAGTTCAGAAGCTTCTATAAGATTGGAAAAAACATCGAATACAAGTTGATTATCCATGGTGGTGCCGGCGGTCATCGTCACACCACTGGAGTGTGTGTTTTCAGGTGACATGGAGGGACTAACCACCAACCAGTTGTTTTCCGGTTCGCTTTGCAACACATCTACATAAAAAGTGGCTGCATCTCTGAGAATGGGGTAAATGTTCTCGAGGAATACTTTGTCTCCCGAAAAGAGATAATGCTGCCATAAATGCTGGCTTAACCAGGCTCCTCCCATCGGCCATAAACCATAATAGGCCCCATCTACCGGTCCGGTTATTCTCCATAAATCCGTGTTGTGGTGGACCACCCATCCCCGGGCCTTGTACATTTTCCTGGCGCTTTCCTTGCCTGTTTCTGATAAGTCTTTTATCATGGAAAACAGAGGTTCATTTAATTCAGCTAAATTGGCTATTTCAGAAGGCCAGTAATTCATCTCCGTGTTAATGTTGATTGTATATTTGCTATCCCAGGGGGGTGAAAGTTTATCATTCCATATTCCCTGAAGATTAGCAGGTTGATTTCCAGGCTGAGACGAGGATATCAATAGATATCTGCCGAATTGGAAGTAAAGAGATACAAGTTGGGGATCATTTCCCGATTTGAAATCAATGATACGTTCATCGGTTGTCTTTTTAGCGACGTCTGTTACCCCCAAATCGAGTTCAACCCGGTCGAAATAGGAACGATAATGTGCGATGTGATCTTTCCTGATTGCTTTGTATGATTTTGACGCAATGTTGTTTAAATACTGCTTGCTGAGTTCTTCGGCATCGCCACTGATATCATTGTAATTTTTGAAGTTAGTGGCAATTACCACATAGATAACCGCCGAGTTTGCATCTCTGATATGAAGAGAGGAGTCTGTTTGCTCAATTTTACCTCCCACAATTTTAGGCTGAAATCTCGCAGTAAACTCAATCTTACCTTCTTTGTTGTCCGCATTCCCGCTTTTGCCTTTGAGAATAAGGGTATTGTTCTCTGTTCGTATACTGTTGTCAAACTGAGGAGTATTCACCCTGAGTGTAAAGTTTATACTCTTTTTTTTGTCTGCACTGAGATGAATTGCAATAACCTGATCGACGGCTGAAGTAAAGTACTCACGTTTGTATGTTGTATCACCTATTTTGTATCTGACGGTGGCAATGGCATTTTTAATATCAAGATCCCGATAATATTCGGAATAGTCGTTTTGATCAGGAAAATCGATCATCATATTTCCCAATGTTTGATAAGGCATGCCATAATTCATCTCTTTCGGTGCATGTCTGGGTATGCGTGTCATTGCCAATTCCTGAGCTTCCCGGGATTTACCTTCTGAAATAAGCTTTCTTATTTCCGGCAGGACTTCACTAAATCCCTCGGGAATGTTGTTCCCTGGCTCCCCGCCCCAAATTGTTTCTTCGTTCAGTTGTAGCTGCTCAGAATGTACGGTTCCATAAATCATAGCACCTAATCTTCCGTTGCCTATTGGAAGGGCTTCTTCCCAATATTCAGCCGGTTCATCATACCAAAGTTTCATTAAGTGAGAATCTGATTTTGTTTCACAGCTTCCAACGTGAATCAATGCTATTAAAGATAAAATGTAAAAATTGAACTTATTTTTCATGTTTGTCATATTTCCTGTATAAAGGGGCCTTTTGTGAAAAGGGAGTTATTAGGTTTAAAATTTGTGTATTAAGAGCAATAGGCAGCCAATTGTAATATTGCTTTTGACTCGCATACAAATCTAATTTATTTTATTCAAAGCAGAGGCGGCAAATTGGTTTTTAAAGGGTGTCATATTGTTTTTATGTGAAGAAATATAATGAGGGGAGTATAAAAAAATGTATATTTGCGATTAATGAATCCGTGAAGTATAAATCTGTTTTTAACCCAAAATAACGATTTCATACTTATGCTTATCTCGAGCAGTCGTCTTTTTTTGTTGAAAAATCTGTTTTGTCATTGAAAACAAAATTCAAAATATTGATTCTGACACTTTTTACACTTTTTGTTAGTGTGGGTGCGCTTATGTCTCAACCCGAAGCTTACTTCGTACATTATGGAGCTGAAAACGGCCTTCCACAACACACTGTCACCGATATCCTGCAAGACAAAAAGGGGTTTATGTGGTTTAG
>NZ_DCEN01000064.1:6767-10096 GCF_002316955.1 Proteiniphilum sp. UBA1028 | reverse complement strand
TGTATGAGGATAAATATCACAATATCTGGATCCTTTCCTACGATAATCAGGCTTTTCGATTTAATGTTGAAAATGCCACTTTCTTGGGAACAAACTCAATAGAGGCGCGTAGGGGAAGCACATTTTCTGCCAGTCAGATTGTTCCCATGGAGAGTGGTGTCGTATGGCTTTTATCAGAAAAGCACGGATGTATTTCCATTAAAGACTCCCTTTTTAATGCGGAGGTATATCATACTGCGAACCGTAATTTAACCGATAACCATGTCCATGCTATTCACGAAGACAAAGAGCGTAATTCCTGGATACTAACCCACAGAGGATTGACGATGCTGCCTGCTGATGGTGCCGGGTCTGTTTTTTATTTTCATCCTTTATCCACGGGCAGGTTTAAGGAAAATGCCCCTTTTTTCTGCGTCATGGAGCTGGACGATACAATTTGGTTCGGCTCCGAGAAAGGGGTGATTTGGAAGTACGATCTGAAAGGAGGTACCTTTACGCAACTCTCCACCGGTCTTTTCTCCGATATTATATCCATACGTGAAATCTCCTCCGAAAAAATACTTATCCTGTCTAATCTGAGCGGCTTCGTTATATACAATATGCACGACGGCAGTATGGAGTTGTATAATAAACAGACATCTCCCGACATGAAATTCAACAAAATCATTACCGGTTATATTGATCGCTCAAAGAACGTATGGCTGGAAACCGATCAGTTGGGTGTCTCAAAATTCAATCCCTATACCGGACAATATAATCATTTTACACCCTTTATAGAAAGCAGGGTGTCGAGCGTATTTCCTCCCAACTTTTTTATTTTCGAAGATAACAACGATCGTCTGTGGGTACATCCAAGAGGAGGAGGCTTTTCGATCTACGATAAATCGAATGACCGGTTAATACCCTTTTACAATGAACCCTTCTCCCAACATTGGCTTTTTTCCAACATGATGCATTCTGCCTATTCAGACAGACAGGGTAATTTGTGGATGTGTACACGTTCCAATGGATTGGAGAAGGTGATTTTTTACGATGATGCCAAATTTAAATCAATACCTCTTCATGCCAATGTCAACTCCACAATTAGCAACGATGTACGTCCCATATTCGAAGATTCGCAGCACAATATTTGGGTAGCGACAAAAGACGGGATTTTGCATATATATGATGCGGAAATGAAAGAAAAAGGCATCCTGAATAATCGGGGAGAGATTGGAAGTGGAACACCATTGGAAGGAATAGCGTACAGCATCACCGAAGATGAAGCCAGGAACATATGGATCGGGACTAAGGGAGAAGGTGTTTACAAACTGACAAGGAAAGATAACGGGAGTAGTTTTGATATACTTCATTATAAAAATAGAGCCGATGATAAATACTCTTTGAGCGACGACAACGTCTATTCAATTTTCGAAGATAAAAACGGGAATATATGGATTGGGACCTACGGTGGAGGACTGAACCTGATACTTCGTGAAGGGGATGATCGAAAAGTTCTCCATTACTACAATGATCTTGGAAACTATCCTTTCGTCATGGGTGACCGGGTGAGGATTATCGCAGGCGACAGATCAGGGAATATCTGCGTGGGGACCACCCTCGGTTTTATGATGTTTGATGCCGATTTCAACTCCCCGCAAGAGATCGCTTTTAAGATTTACACAAGGAATAACACCGATGAACATTCTATTGGCGCAAACGATATCATCGATATCTGTACCACAGAATCCGGAGAGACATATATCGGTACATTCGGTGGAGGTATCAGCAAGATAAAGGAAACAGATCAAAATGGCTTCCCGCTGTCGTTTGAGACATACAGCTCATCCGAGGGGCTGCCCTCAAACATCATTCTGTCTATCGATGAAGATAAAAGGGGGGACCTGTGGATAGGCAGTGAAGGGGGACTCACCAAGTTCAGCCGGGAGAAGCAGACCTTTGAAAACTTCAGCGAAATAAAACGCATGATGAAAAGGCACAATTTCTCTGAAAATTCGAGTTGTTGCCTGAGCGACGGGAGAATGTTATTCGGCTATTCGCATGGAATGTTTATGTTTGATCCCGAAAATGTGAAGAACAATACCTTTAATCCCTATCTTGCACTGGTGCAGTTCAGACTGTTCAACCGCATCCTGCCCATCTCCGCCGAAGGGCCGTTGTATAAAAGCATCGACTTGATTGACCGTCTGCAGTTAAGGCATAATCAGAACTTCCTCAGCATTGAGTTTGCCGCCCTTGACTATACAGATCCGGAAAATATTCTGTATGCCTATAAACTTGACGGATTCGATAAGGAGTGGATCTATTCCGGCAATCAGCGCATTGCCAACTATACCAATCTGTCGCGGGGAAAATACCTTTTTCGGGTAAAATCGACCAACAGCGATGGTGTATGGATCAACAACGAACGGACACTGGCCATTGAGGTGCTTCCTCCTTTCTGGGCCACGGGGTGGGCATATCTCATTTATGCGGTGTTGACGATATTGGTCTTGTATATTATCTTCAGGATATTGTACGCTTTTTACAGGATGCGAAACAAGATCGTATGGGAAAAGCAGGAGTCGGAGATCAAGACTCGTTTTTTCACCAATATATCGCACGAGATACGCACACCGCTAACCATGATTGTCTCTCCAATTGAAAACCTGATACAGAGTAAATCCACTCCCGAGGCAGTTCAAAAACAGCTCTTGCTTGTTTCCAAAAATACGAAACGGCTGTTAAACATGGTAAATCAAATCCTTGATTTTCAGAAGATGGAACAAACCCCGCTCACTGTCAGTAAGATTGCAATAGGGCCATTTGTGGAAAACCTGTATGAGAATTATACAAACAATGCAAACCTGAAAAAAATAGACTATCGTTTTGAAAACAGGGTGGGCGACCAGTTGATATGGGTAGATGCCGAAGCGCTAGAAAAAATTGTGGTGAATCTTCTTTCCAATGCGTTCAAGTATACACCTCCGGGAAAATTGATCCATGTAACATTGTTCCATGTTAACGATGAAGTTGCCTTGCAGGTGAGGGATACCGGTATCGGCATCAATAAAGAAAGAATGGGGAGGTTGTTTCGGCGTTTTGAGTCTTTTAACGAAGATCCAAGTAAGCCAAGTACCGGCATCGGATTATCCATTGTGAAAGAAATGGCCGAGAAGCATCGTGCCAGGATAGAAGTGGAAAGCGAAGAGAATAAGGGCAGCAGGTTTACCGTGTTCTTCAAGAAAGGAACATCGCATTTTGGTGCTGACGTAACCATTGACGATACTTTCCCGGCAACGATGAACCAGATGCAAAGAG
The DNA here is from genome assembly GCF_002316955.1 of Proteiniphilum sp. UBA1028. Classification (NCBI taxonomy): domain Bacteria; kingdom Pseudomonadati; phylum Bacteroidota; class Bacteroidia; order Bacteroidales; family Dysgonomonadaceae; genus Proteiniphilum; species Proteiniphilum sp. UBA1028. Next base: position 6,796 of record NZ_DCEN01000064.1, on the reverse strand, counting down.
AAGATCAGGATGAACAGACTCCCCCCCTC
>NZ_DCEN01000064.1:3881-6563 GCF_002316955.1 Proteiniphilum sp. UBA1028 | reverse complement strand
AGGCAATTTATCCGGTCCATTCTCGAGGATGAATACGAGGTGCACGAAGCGTCGAATGGGAAAGAGGGATTTGATAAGGCTCTGGATCTTATTCCCGATTTTATTGTCAGCGATATCATGATGCCCGAAGTAGACGGGATTGAGCTGCTTGAAAAGGTGCGAAGCAATATCCACACCAGCCATATTCTCTTCCTGCTGCTCACGGCAAAGACAACCCTGGATAGCAAGCTGGAGGGTTTTGGACAGGGGGCAGATGAGTACATTACCAAGCCTTTCAGCGTCTCTTATTTCAAGGCTAGGGTCAAAAATTTGCTGCGACGCAGAGGCGAATTGCAACGTTATTACAGAGACAGAACAAATTCTTCGCCTGTTGCTTTGTCGCGGGCAATGCAGACAGCGGATATTCCTTTCAACGAAAAAGACCTCACCTTCATCCGGGCCGTAAACGAATTTATTGAATCGCATCTAGGCAACAGCGATTTTGTGATCGAAGATATGGCGGTGGAAATGGGAATGAGTCGTACCGTTTTTTTTAAAAAAATGAAAGGTCTCACAGGCCTTGCCCCCATTGAGTATGTGCGCGATGTGTTGATGCAGCATGCAGCGGAATTTCTGGTGAAGGGTGATTATGCGATCAAAGAGGTGTCGTATATGGTGGGAATGAGCGATGCCAAATATTTTACCAAGTGTTTCAAGAAAAAGTTCAATATGACGCCCAGCGAATATAAAAAGAGATACAGCAGAGAGGAGGTCGTTAAATGAAACGAATTTGGAGTGAGGGAGCCCTGAAAAGGGAAAGGTTCTCAGCGAAAGAACCGGCCGACTGTGTTCGATCACAATCGGGCTATTAAAGGATTTTTTGCTACCTAAACTTGAAAAGAGCATGATAGATGCTTGTTCATTATCTGTTGGGGAATCGGCTATGATCAGGCTAATGATTTGAAATCCTTTCGGAAATGAAAGACGAGATGTGTTTCAAATTAAATTTCCAAGGCATTACTCAAAATTAAATAAAATGCCTAACTTTGGGTTCCCAACCGTGTTAATAGTAAGAGTGTGCTCGAGAACATAAAAGTGTCAAGCGAATTAATTTTAAAAATATATATCCTATGAAGAGTTTTGTACATAAAGATTTCTTGCTACAAACCGATGCCGCAAGAGAACTGTATCATGATCATGCAGAAAAACAACCCATTATCGACTACCATTGTCATTTAAATCCAGCGTATATCGCGAAAGATCATGCGTTTGATAACCTGGGCCAACTGTGGCTGGAGGGCGATCATTACAAGTGGCGTGCCATGCGCACCAACGGGGTTGAGGAAAAGTATTGTACAGGAAAGGACACCTCCGACTGGGAAAAGTTTGAAAAATGGGCCGAGACGGTTCCTTACACCATGCGAAATCCATTGTACCATTGGACTCATCTGGAGTTGAAGAGAACTTTTGGGGTGGATAAGCTGCTGAAGCCCGATGTTGCCAGGGAGATATACGACGTATGTACAGAAAAACTTCGTACGCCGGAATATTCCGCCCGGGGATTGATGAAAAAATTCAACGTGCAGGTAGTTTGTACCACAGATGACCCGGCAGACACCCTGGAACATCATCTTGCATTGAAAAAAGAGGGCTTTGAGATAAAAGTACTTCCCACATGGCGTCCGGATAAAGCCATGGCAGTGGAAAATCCGGGAGAGTACCGGGCATATTTGGAAAAATTATCGGAAGTGTCCGGTATTACAATCAGCAAGTACAGTGATCTGATTGATGCGCTCCGTAACCGTCATGACTTTTTTGCGAGTGCGGGATGCAAATTGTCAGATCACGGTATTGAGGAGTTCTACGCAGAACCCTATACAGAAACAGAGATTGCTCAAATATTTAATAAAGTATATGGTGGCAATGAATTGACAAAAGAGGAGATATTGAAATTTAAATCGTCCATGCTGCACGAAGGCGCGTTGATGGACTGGGAAAAGGGGTGGACGCAGCAGTTCCATTATGGTGCTATCCGGAACAACAATACCCGACTGTTTAAACAGCTGGGGCCGGATACAGGGTTCGACTCCATCGGTGATTTTACCATCGCAAAAGCAATGAGCCGCTTCCTCGACCAACTCGATAAAGACAACAAACTGGCGAAAACCATTATCTATAATCTAAATCCCCGCGACAACGATCTCATAGCAACCATGATCGGGAACTTTCAGGATGGATCGGTGGCAGGGAAAATACAGTTCGGGTCGGGTTGGTGGTTCCTCGATCAAAAAACCGGTATGGAGGCACAAATGAACTCACTCTCCAACCTGGGGCTTCTGAGCCGGTTTGTGGGAATGCTTACCGACTCGCGTAGCTTTGTCTCTTACCCGAGGCATGAATATTTCCGTCGTATCTTGTGTAACCTCCTTGGCAACGACGTAGAGAATGGGTTGCTGCCTGCTTCGGAAATGAATTTCCTTGGGAAAATGGTGGAAGACATATCCTACAGGAATGCGAAGAATTTTTTTAATTTTTAAATACAGATATAATGAAACTAGGAAAATACAGTATTGGCGTGGGCGATCGTTTCGCTCATCAGGGAAAAGCTCAGTTGAAAGCTATCATGAGGGCAAACGAGAAGGGGTTGAATATTAGCCCTGTATGGAATAAGTCAAACCGGGAACATATCTATGTGGGAACAGA
>NZ_DCEN01000064.1:1412-3622 GCF_002316955.1 Proteiniphilum sp. UBA1028 | reverse complement strand
ATATGTGGCTGTATCCGATTTTTTCACGCTCGATGTCGCTTCATTTATTGGCAAAGGAAGCAGCAAGGAGGAGGTAGACTCTTTTGTTGCTTCGTGTGAAAAATACCTTGGGCAGCTGCAAATTCCCGGGATGGATGAGCCGCTGCACGTAACCAAAGAATTGTTGCACGAAATTGCAGGCAAGTTCCTGGCAGCAACACAGCATGCATCCGATATTTATGCCTATTTGAAAAAAGAGAAGGGCGAAGGCAATTTTATTACCGAGGTATCCATGGATGAGGTTGAGTCTCCCCAAACACCCATCGAGATGCTTTTCATTTTGAAAATGCTGGCCGATAAAGGTGTTCCTGCACAGACGATTGCTCCCAAATTTACCGGGCGGTTTAATAAGGGCGTGGATTATGTTGGCAATCTGGATCAGTTTGCCAAAGAGTTTGAAGAGGATGTGCTTGTGATTGATTTTGCCGTGAAGGAGTTTGGGCTGCCCGAGGAGCTGAAGCTGAGTGTCCATTCGGGAAGCGATAAGTTTTCCATCTATCCGATTATGGCGGAGGTTATCCGGAAATACGACAAAGGGTTGCACCTCAAAACTGCCGGAACAACCTGGCTGGAGGAGGTAATCGGTTTGGCTGTAGCAGGCGGTGAAGGCCTGGATTTGGCAAAGAAGATTTATGAGAGCTCCTACAACCGGAAAGAAGAGCTGTGCGCTCCTTATGCCGATGTGATCGATATCGATGGTTCTAAGCTCCCTTCCGTGGAAGAGGTGAATGGGTGGTCAAGCGAAAAGTTTGCAAATACACTTCGTCATATTCCCGGACATGCCGATTATAATTCCAATTTCCGTCAGTTAATTCACGTAGCCTATAAGGTGGCAGCTGAGATGGGAGAGGCATACACCGGCTTGCTCGTGAAATATGCCGATGTCGTCGGGTCGTGTGTGGAAGAGAATATTTATGACAGACATTTGAGAAGATTATTTACGATTTAAAAACAATTGAATGCGCCGGCAAACGTAATTCTCCCGCTTTTGAAGGAGCCTGACTGGCCCCTGTCAATCAGGCGAATGTCTTGCCTTTGCCGCTATTCACAACTAAAAAACTACAATGTACGAATTTTTTGATATCAGAGGAAAAGTAATCGCAATCACCGGAGGAACCGGCGTTTTGGGAACCTCAATGGTGGAATACCTGGCAGCTCATGGAGCGCACGTAGCCGTGATGGCCAGAAATGAAGAAAAAGGCAATCAGTTGATCAAAAAAGTAAAGGACGAAGGTGGAGAAGCCATGTTCCTGCAGACAGATGTAACAAACGAAGACGTCCTGAAACAAAATGCCAGAGATATTGCCGAAAAATATGGCACCATTGATGTGTTGATCAACGGCGCCGGTGGAAATATGCCCGGTGCAACCATCGGTCCGAACAACAATATTTTCGACCTGAAGATGGATGATTTCCGCAAGGTCGTTGATCTGAACCTGATGGGAACCGTCATGCCTACGGTTGTTTTTGCCGAATATATGGTAAAGGCAAAAAAAGGAAATATCGTGAACATCTCTTCCGCCTCTGCCTTACGCCCGCTTACACGAGTGGCCGGCTACGGAGCTGCCAAGGCTGCAGTAACCAATTTTACCAAATATATGGCCGGCGAGTTGGCTACCAAGTTTGGAGAGAGTTTTCGTGTGAATGCCTTGTGTCCCGGATTTTTTATCACGGAGCAAAACCGGACACTACTCACCAATCCGGATGGATCTTATTCCGATCGTGGAAACACCATCATCGCTCATACTCCATTCCGTCGTTTCGGTGTACCGGAAGACTTGTTGGGAACACTTCACTATTTGGTCAGCGATGCTTCCAAATTTGTCACAGGAACGGTGGCAATTGTAGATGGCGGCTTCGATGCTTTCAGTATTTAATGTTGTGTAATCAGTTATCAGTAAATAAAATATGTCACTTAAACTAAGAAAAGAATTCAAATATTCACTGCTTGTCCCCACCAGTATGGGTGTGCGGATCACACCGGTGAACGCACAACCGGTGCAGAGTACGAACATGTTTCAGATGCAGGCAACCAGTGCCGAAACAAATGTGGCCAGCATCTCCTCTTACTTGGGCCTGCCGGTAAAGGTGCTTACTACCTTTGTGAAAGACAGCCCTATTGCTGCCTTCATAAAGGCCGATCTGAGAGCACGTAACATGGACTACGAAGG
>NZ_DCEN01000064.1:0-990 GCF_002316955.1 Proteiniphilum sp. UBA1028 | reverse complement strand
CACGAGGCGTTCACCGAAATAGCTTCCCTCTCCGATATCCTTATCGGAAACGAAGAGGATTTTCAACTTTGCCTTGGTATTGAAGGTCCCAAAGCAGGGGGTGAAAATATCGGAGACACCATGCATGCCTTTAAGGGAATGATTTTAAACGCGAAAAACACATTCCCGAATGTGTCGGTCTTTGCAAATACACTTCGTGAAGTAATCAGTGCCAATGAACATCTCTGGGGAGCCATTGTTTATGAAAATGGAACATGGCATGAAGCTCCTCTGCGCACCATCAATGTGATGGATCGCATTGGCGGGGGCGATGGATTTGTGGGCGGACTGCTCTACAGCATCCTCAAAGAGATGTCTCCCGAAAAATGGATTCAGTTTGCATGGGCAAGTGGCGCTCTGGCAACAACCTTCCTGACCGACTATGCGCAACCGGCCGACGAAGAGGTGATCTGGAGTATCTGGAAAGGTAACGCACGCGTAAAAAGATAATCAAAAGAACAAACAATAACTTATGAAAGAAAAAGCAGATATTGGATTGATCGGATTGGCCGTAATGGGTGAGAATTTGGTCCTGAATATGGAAAGTAAGGGCTATACTGTGGCTGTCTTTAACAGGACAGTTGCCAAAGTGGACGACTTTCTGGCAGGGAGAGGCAAAGGCAAAAACTTTATCGGAGCCCACTCACTCGAGGAATTTGTGGCTTCCATTGAAAGGCCACGCAAAGTGATGATGCTGGTAAAAGCGGGCAAGCCGGTAGATGATTTCATTGAATTACTGATCCCGCTGCTCGAGCCGGGCGACATCATTATCGATGGTGGAAACAGCCATTTCCCCGATACGATGCGCAGGACAAAACAGGTGGAAAGCAAAGGATTGCTCTATGTGGGTACCGGTGTTTCCGGTGGTGAAGAGGGAGCATTGAAAGGCCCGTCGATGATGCCGGGGGGATCACCCGAAGCGTGGCCGCACGTGAAAGAGATCTTTCAGTC
>NZ_DCEN01000072.1:54493-87005 GCF_002316955.1 Proteiniphilum sp. UBA1028 | reverse complement strand
ACCGGATCGTTGTTGCGATAGAAGTCGGGTGAATAGCGCTGCATATCGTGGCAGGGGTCGAAGTCGGCCGGAATATCAAACGTACCGTTATCGGTATAATTTAATTCCGGATCGGCATATACCTTCTGATAAAAGATGCCGTGGATGGGGAGCGCCATGCTGGCTCCCTGTCCGTAAGCCATCCGGTCGAAGTGGATGGAACGCTCCTCACCGCCTACCCAGCAGCCTGCCACCAGGCTGGGTGTAAACGACATAAACCACCCGTCGGAGTTGTTGTTCGTCGTCCCTGTCTTCCCTCCCATTTGCCCTTTCAGGTTGTAAATTCTGCGCAGACGGCCTCCTGTGCCGCCGTCGACGACGGCTTTCAACATATCGAGCATCTTGTAGGAGGTGGTCTCGCTGAAAATCTCCTTCATCTCCGGCACAAAGGTGGCTACCTCGTTGCCGTAAGAGTCTTCGATACGGGTCACCAACATCGGCTCTACCCGGATACCCCGGTTGATGAAGGAGGAATAGGCACCCACCATTTCATACACCGAGGCGTCGTTGGGACCCAGCGCCAGGGAGACCACAGGGTCGGCTGGAGTCTTCAAGCCGAACGACTGCAACATCCGTGCGAAGGCGTAGGGAGAGAACTGCTTCATCAGGTAGGCTGTCACCCAGTTGCTGGAGTTTTGCAAACCCCATTTTATTGAAACAAACTGACCGCTGCTATGGCCCGGATTTCGGGGAGTCCATTCCTCGCCCGTTTCCGTGATCAGGGTCACGGGGCCGTGTATCATGCCGTCGCAGGGAGTCATTCCTTCTTCCATGGCCAGCGTGTAGAGGTAGGGTTTGATGGTCGACCCGATCTGGCGTTTGCCCGTGGTGACCATGTCGTACTTGAAGTATTTAAAATCGGGACCGCCCACATAGGCTTTCACGTGGCCGGTAAGGGGATCCATCGCCATAAATCCGGTACGCAGAAAGTTTTTGTGGTAGCGGATGGAATCCCAGGGGGTCATCACTGTGTCCACCTCCCGTTGATCCCAGGAAAAGACTTTCATTTCCACCGGTTCTTCCTTGAAGTTTTTGAGAATGCCGGCTTCGCTGAAACCGGATTTCTTCAGTATGCGATACCGATCGGTCTGCTTCATGGCGGCCGTCATCAATCCCTCCACCTGGTCACTTACCTCGCTGGAGTAGGGTGCATACTTCTTGCCCGCTTTTTCCCGGAAGAACTGTTTCTGAAGATACCCTCCCATATGTTCCCGGACAGCTGCTTCCGCATGACGCTGCATCCTTGAGTTGATGGTGGAATAGATCTTGAGTCCGTCGGTGTAGATGTCGTACGTGGAGCCGTCGGCTTTCTTGTTTTTTTTGCACCAGCCATACAGCGGATTTTCTTCCCAGGAGAGAGAGTCTTCCGTGAACTGTTGCCGCTGCCAGGAAGCATAATTCTTCCGGTTGGGCTTGTCGGCCATCATCATCTTTGCCAGGTGCTGCCGGTAGTAGGGGGCGGCAATATCCACATGGTCAGAACGGTTGAAGTCAATTTCCAGGGGGAGTTGTTTCAATGAATCGGCCTCTTGCCTTGAGAGATGACCGGCTTTGTGCATTTGTGAAAATACCACGTTGCGTCTCTCGCGGGTGACATCGGGGCGCCGAACGGGATTATAGAGGGATGAATTTTTCAACATGCCAATCAACATGGCCGCCTCTTCCACTTTCAGTTCGCCGGGCCTTTTGTTGAAATAGGTGCGTGCTGCCGATTCAATTCCTACGGCATTGTAGTTGAAATCGTATTTATTCAGATAGAGATTAACGATCTCGTCTTTCGTATAATATCGCTCCAGCTTCGCGGCAATCACCCATTCTACCGGCTTCTGAAACAAACGTTGAAGCTTGTTGCTCGCGCGAGGGGAATAGAGCAGCTTGGCCAGCTGCTGGGTGATGGTGCTGCCACCGCCGCTTTCCGACTGGTTCAGGATTACCGTCTTGAATACGGCTCTGCCCAGTCCGATGATGTCTATGCCGGAGTGGGAGTAGTAGCGGATATCTTCTGTGGAGATCAGGGCGTTGATGAGGTGAGGCGATAACTCGGAGTAATCCACCATTATGCGATTGTCATCGCTTTCTGAATAGGTGAAGAGCAGCTCGTTGTCGGAGGAGATTACCTGCGATGCATATTTATCGATCGGATTCTCCAGCTCGTCGATGTCGGGCAAATAACCCAGAGCTCCGGTGGAAACGAGCAGGAAAAACAGCGCTGCTCCTGCTACAATGAGCCCGAAGAGGGACCACATTGCTTTTACAATGTCGTATTTATCCGGTTTGCTTTTAACTTTGGATCTGTTGTGTAGCGTCTTTTTTTTCTTGCCCATACGTTCCTGAAATCTCTATTTGCTGTTTGAACTTTTCAAAAGTTCGCTGCAAAATTACACAAAAGCATTGATAACAAGAAGGAAGAAGTATTAAAAATAGTTTCCCTCCTGGTTTAGCCAAATCTTGCCACCGGAGCCATTTTAAAATCTGAATGTGAAACCTCCCGAGGCATTCAGGCCCTGCGCAGGATGTCCGTACCAGATGTCGTACTTTTGAGACAGTATATTGTTGACCCTCACATTGAGAGAGAAGGCATCGGTGATTTCGTAAGCTGCACCCAAGTTGAGGTCGTTGATGGCATCCATTTCTTTTTCAGTACCCTCATAATAGCTCCACCGGTCACCGGCATAATAATAATTGAGGGTGAACTTCAGGCTTTGGGTTATCTCCAAAGAAGAGCGCAAGTCTATTTCAACCCCCGGTTTGTTGTAAGCTTTGGGATCGGCTACCAGCCCTCCGTTGATTGTCATGTCGGTCACGTCATAGAAATTCTTCTTCAAACGGAGCGACACATCCAGTGGTGCCCAGATGTTCGACTGGATCACCCCTCCAATATGAGAGTGAGTCAGGCTGCCGTACACCGGAGATAAAACTTCCCTGAAGGGGCCCAGGGCATCTCCTCCGATCACCTCCTGACCGTGATGAATGAGGAAGTGTGCATTATCTGTTTTCCGGAAACCGCCAAACAGATCGATGCGGAATCCGTTGGCTTCCCCAATTTTTATTCCGCCGTCAATGTCTACAATGGAGAATGCAGGTTTTACGGAGGAGTAGGGAAGGAAATAACGCGATTCGTCCATCATCTCCAGGAAGGTGTTGTTTTGAAAGCCTCCGTGGATGTTGGCATAAAGCGAAGTGCGGCCGGTTAGCCCCAGATGCAGCTTCACGTTTGGAACCACGCGGACTCTTATCTTGTCGGCATCCTGAAATAGCACGTCTGCACCCAGTCGTGCACTCCGGTTTAATCCTCCGAAACGGATATAAGGAGAGGCATTTATCAGAAAATAATTGTCGAAATTGCCCTGATAAAAGGTGGTGAAAAGGCTTCCGTCTACCCCAACCTTGGTGTTGAAGTCCCTAAAAGGCTTGTTGAATCCGGCCATGGCATTCAGCTGATTTCCCCTGATGGGTTCGCCGTCCTTCGCATAACCGAACTTGGTAGAGAAATTACGAAAGTCGATGGATCCACTGTAATTGAGCCGGTCCGACTCCTTCGACTGAAGACCCAGGTGGGCATTGAGGACTCCTAAGCGCTGGCTTTCATTATCAAAATATCGCTCATGTCCGAAGGTGTTCCCGTAATAATTAAAGAGGGAGTGCAGGTAAGACAGATGCATGTTGAGCCACAAAGCATCCGCTTCGTGGCGGTAAGCCAGTTTGCCCAGATTATCCATGATGTAAGCGGTGTTGCCTGCCGGGTCCGATTCCTGAACATAATTTATATCCCCGTTGGTGGAGTTGTGCAGAAAAGTAAATGCCAGGTTGTGTTTTGTCTGGTCTACCAGCCTGTATCCAAAGGCTCCATCCATATTGGCGTAGTTGCCGGCATGAAAGGAGAGGTAACCCTTTTTGAGGCTGTAAGGGATTTCCGTCATGATGCCGGCAGGGCGGGGCAAGGCTATTTCCAGGGGTGGGGTAGTACGTCCTGCCCAAGAGGAGTAGTTGGTGTTGGCTTTTTGCACCACAGGCTCCCGGAGCGCTGGAAGCGAGTTGATCTTATCGGCATCCAGCAGGGTGGGGTTGAAGTCGCGTTCCAGCTCCAGTTGTCTCCGCAGCAATGAATCCTGCGTCTGGGCTGTTAAGCCGGCAGTAAATGCAAATGCTGCTATTGCAATATATACTTTCTTCATATGCTTTATTTTCGTTTGTATGGCTACTTTGTCCGTTCCGGATTTATCTCTTTCGTGTTTATTGAAGCCTTTCGTTGATCATTTGCTGAATATCGGCTTCGTTGCCCTTGTAGTTTGTCTTCAGGCTTTCCAGATACTGTCGTGCCTGAAATTCATCGCCTTTGGCACGGTATGTATCCGATAGCACGATGAGAGCACGCGCCATCCAGTACTGATGGGGTGTTCCTTTTTGCATAAACTCTTTCACCTGTGCTTCGGCCCGGTCGTACGATTTCCACCGGTAGTAGGTGTCGGCAAGGATGAATTGTGCTTCAGCGCCATAGATGCTGCGGGTGTCGTTGGCCACGAACTGAAAGTCGGACATGGCATTGTCGTTCTCTTTTACCTGCAGATATGCCTTGCCTCTCAGGTACCTCGCTTCGGTCACCGTCTCCGGGGAAAGGCCGCTGTTGGCCAGTAATTCTGTGGCGGCCCTTGCTGCTTCGTGGTAGGCTCCCAGCTGTGTTTGTGTGCGTACCACCCCCATCTGGCCCGTTTGTTTGTTGGCCGCGTTTCTGGCCACATTGGCAAGACGCGAATAGTCGGCCAGTGCCTGTCGGTAGTTTTTGTTTTTGAACTCTGCTTGTGCAGCGTAGATGAGTGCATTGTCGAGAAACTTCATGTTGCCGGCATCAATCACTCTGCGGAAGTGCGAAAGAGCCTGTTGTTCGTTCCTTTTTTCTTCCGCCATCATGCCAAGGTAGTAGTGTGCATCGCTGCTGTAAGCTCCGTTGGGATAGGTTTGCAGGTATCTGTTCATGGCCGCTTCCGCATCCGAACGGTTGCCCCGCATATACACACTTTCTGCAGCCAGGTAGGTGAGTGAATCCTGCCGCGACGGCGTGATGCGCATTCCACCGGGGAGTGAGTTCGCGTAGCCCACATACGTCTGAATGTCGTTCATGTCGCGATATACCGTTTCCATGGAAACCAGCGCATTGCGGGCATCGTCCGATCCCGGAAAGTGGGTGATCACATTTTTGTATGCGGCGATGCTCTGTGGATAATTTCCTGTGTTATAATAGAGCTGTCCCAGCTGTACGCCGCCCTGTGAGGCGAGCGGACTCCTGGGAAAATCGTTTACCAGCCGCTGTAATACCGCGATCGCCTCATTTTCCCGGTTGAGCATGGTGAGAGCCCTGCTCTTTTCGTAGAGCGCATCGTCAAAATACTGCGAATTGGGATATTGTCGCATCAGGTTGTCGAGTGCCGTGATTTTTCCCGGATAGTTGCGTTGCAGCCCCATCACGAAAGCACGCTGATAGGCAGCGTAGTCTGCAGCACCGGGATTTGCGTCGGCTGCCTGCGCGTAATATCGTTCTGCTTCACCGAAATTACGGTTGAAGTAATAGCTGTCGCCTATGCGATTGAGTGCATCAGCATACTCGTCTTTTCTGCGGTCTGCCTCGGAAGAAAGGTAGCGCTCAAAGGCGGGCACAGCCTGCCCGTACTGCTGTTGTTTAAAAAGTGCGTATCCAAGGTTGTACCAGCCCAGGGCATAGTTCTCATCCCCCGGGGTGGCATTTTGCGTAAACTGCCGGAAGTCGGTAGCGGCATTTGCATAGTTGCCCATGCGGTACCAGGATTCTCCCCTCCAGTAATAGGCGCTGTTACGCGCCTTGTTGTCGTAGCTTCCCATGCCGATGCTGTTGTTGAAGTACTGCACAGCCTCGTTCATACTTCCGTTGATAAACTCCTGGGCGCCCAGTTGGAAGAGAACCATCTGTTTTGCTTCCAGGATGCGCCGTCCCGGGTTTTTTATGCGTTCGATGGCTTTCAGCGCAGCCTGATAATCTTTGGTGGTGAGGAATGTCTCCGCCAGGATGTCGTTTACCTGATTCGTGTAGGGAGAGTTGGGATATTCCCGGAGAAAATTTTCAAAGAGGGTGATCGACTCGCTGAAGACAGAGAAATTTGTCTGATGCGCCAGCAATGCGTAGTTGAACAGGGCTGTTTCTCTTACCTGCGGGTCGAAATTCTGCCTCGAAGCTGCCTCAAAGGCCATCTGTGCCTGTTGCTTCTGGTTAAGCTTCAGGTAGGTTTGCCCCAGCTGTAACTGCGCATTCTGTGTCAGTGCATCGGCTACTCCTGCTGCCTGCTGAAACATGGCAGCTGCTTCGTTCCATCTGCCGGTCTCAGAGTAAGACAATCCCAGAAAATAGGCATCGCCACGCAGGGGCTTTTCGATGTGCGCGAGATAATCCTCGTAATGAGGTATTGCCCGGGAAGGCTGCCCCAGACGGTAGTAGCTGTTGCCGAGCACGCGATGCATTTCAGGTTGATGGCTGCTTTGGGGATAACGGCTCACGAATGACCCGGCAAGGCGCACGGCATCGTCGATCCTCCCGTCGAAAAAAGCAGCCTGTGCCGTATAGAAAGCGACCTCCTCCTGATATTCCGGATGGTCTTTTAGCCGCTGAAAACGTTGCAATGCGGCAGTATAGTTCTTGTTCGAATAGTCGATGTAACCCAGGTAGAAGTCCGCCGCATCCCTGTATTTGCTGCTGTTCTGGAAAAGTAGCCCGAAGAAGCGTGTCGCTTCTTCTTTATTGCCTAGCTGCAGCTCGGTGTATCCTGTGCGGAAGCTATATTCTTCCTGCTCCGGAAGAGTCAGATAATCCAGATCGGCCATGTTGAACCATATTCTCGCTGCCTCCCATTCTTTTTGGTCGTAATAATAGGAGCCGATAAGAAAACTTATCTCATGGCGGTGCATCGTTTCGGGATGGGTATCGAGAAACTTCTTTAACTCCTCGCCGCTTCTTTCGTGTCCCCGGCGGAACGACGAAACAGCCATCATGTATGCTGCTTCCTCTTTCAGGGTAGCGTCGGCACTTGCTTGTGTAAATTCAGCCAGCAGATCCTGTGCTCCTGTATAATTCCCTTCAAGAAACATCTCCTTGCCGCGGTTAAACAGATCCTCGGGTTGGGCATGGTATCTTGTCTTCTGAGCCATGAACGTCTGTGTGATAAGGACTAGGGTAAACAGTAAGATGATTTTCTTCATATTCTGGATTGTTAATTTTCACGCGGTGATTTCAGCAATATCTCCGTTATTCCTGTTTTCACGCTTTATTCTTTATTTCCGATAATAATTTTTCTACTCCTTTCCGGATCGACACCAACCCAAACCGGGCCGGATCAAGCCTGTCGTACGCAATAAAATGCAGTTCCGACACATCATCCCGGGCATGCATACCGTCGAAGCCGTTTACCCTGCAACGAAAAAACATATCCACGGTATGCACTTCAAAGCCCGAATATACATAAATATTCGGAATTGAGAAGAGGTATTGCACCGAAGTAACAGTCAGGGCCGTTTCTTCCTCAACTTCCCTGCTTGCTGCTTCTTCGGCAGTCTCGTACATGTCGATAAAGCCTCCGGGTAAATCGAGGGTGCCTTTTGCCGGTTCTTTCGCTCTGCGTGCAACCAAAATCTCTCCTTCTGGATTCTCGATGACCGCTACCACTGCGGCAGATGAGTTAAAGTAGTAAACAAATCCACAATCGGCACATCTTTTCGATTTTTCGTTATTCTCCGCGAAGTGTGCCGCGCCGCATTTCGGACAGAATTGAAATTGGTGTAAAGGATGCTTCATTCATTTTCGATTTGCAAATGCAATGACTGACAAGTTAAGAAGTATATATGTTAGCTGGCAGTCAGCGTGTTGTTGTTATCTCCCTTCGGAGGCTATTTCTGGGTAACCTCTACAACTTTTGTACCCGGAAGCTCCCGGTTGCGTTTGTCGACAGCCACCACCAGGCTGTCGGCAAGTGCCGAGAAGGCCATCCCGGTAATGCTGTCGGCATTCAGCGCTACAGGCCGTCCGTCGTCGCCTCCTTCCCGGATGCTTTGTACGATGGGTATCTGGCCCAGCAGAGCAAATCCCTGTTCTTCGGCCAACCTCTTGCATCCTTCTTTTCCGAAAATATAATACCTGTTCTCCGGCAGCTCGGCAGGTGTGAACCAGGCCATGTTTTCCACCAGCCCCAGAATAGGCACATTTACCTTGTCGGCTGTGAACATGCTGATGCCCTTTCGTGCGTCGGCCAGTGCCACCTCCTGGGGGGTGCTCACGATCACAGCTCCGGTGATGGGCAGCGTCTGCACCAGCGTGAGATGGATATCGCTTGTGCCGGGGGGAAAGTCGATGAGGAAATAATCGAGCTCACCCCAATAGGCATCTCCGATAAGCTGCTTCAGGGCGTTGCTGGCCATGGCGCCGCGCCAGACGACTGCATCCGATTTGTTGACGAAAAAGCCGATGGAGAGCATCTTCACCCCATAATTTTCGATGGGGACCATCATGTCGCGCCCTTCAATATGTTCCATCGTCGGCCCCTGATCTTCCACGTCGAACATCTTCGGTACCGAGGGGCCGAAAATATCGGCATCCAGCAGACCCACTTTATATCCTTTTTGGGCTAATGCCACGGCAAGGTTAGTACAGACAGTGCTTTTCCCAACGCCTCCCTTTCCGGAAGCAACAGCGATGATGTTCTTAACTCCGGGTAGAAGGTCGGGCAGGGCAGGGCGGGGAGCCTGTCTGGATTGCACGGAAATGTTTCCTTTGATGTCGATATCATTGTCGGCATATGTGAGAATGGCCTGTTCGGCCATTTTTACCACCGATTTGATGAAGGGGTCGTTGACTTTTTCGGTGATGAGCGAGAAGCTCACTTTCATGCCATCAATGCGTATATTGTCGGCGACCATGCCGGCAGAAACAATGTCCTGTCCCGTTCCAGGGTAGCGCACATTTTTCAGTGCGTCGATTATTAACTGGGGATATATTGCCATAATATTTTAGTTTTCAGCTCTCAGTTTTTGGTTGTCAGTCTTTTGGCTCCTGTATTCTTGCATTTCTGCCAAAGCTGCGATAGTCGTCCTTTTCTATTTCAATCTCTGGTTCTACCCATTCCCGTTCTTTGGGACAGACAAATTGGATAAACTTGATAGATAAACCTCGTTCGCGCCATTGTTGTTCATAGAAAGTCTGGATTTCGAGAATATCATCTTGTAGGTCCGAGTGATAGAGGTCGTCTGTTTCAAAAAGAACATCAAGCTTGTTCTCCTCAATCATTGCCCTGGTGTAGGTGAATAAAAAATTACTGTCCGTCTTCAGGTGGATGATGCCATCGTTGTGGATAATCTGGCTGTATTTTTTCATAAAATGGGTACTCGTGAGCCGCTTGTTTACTTTCTTCATTTGCGGATCGGGGAAAGTAATCCATATTTCCGACACTTCGTTTTCAGCAAAAAAGTAACAGATGAAATCAATGTTTGTACGGACAAAGGCAGCGTTGTCGAGCTTCTCCTCCAGGGCCTGTGTGGCTCCTTTCCACATGCGGGCACCCTTGATGTCGATCCCGATAAAGTTTTTTCCGGGAAACTTACGCGCCATGCCTACCGTATATTCCCCTTTGCCGCATCCCAGCTCCAGTACGATGGGGTGATCGTTCCGGAAATAGGAATGCCACTTTCCCTTTAAGGGGAAACCTTCCTGTCTCAATGTGTCAAAGGAGTATTGAAACACGTTGTCATAGGTTGCCATATCGGCAAATTTGGCCAGTTTGTTTTTTGCCATGAGATAATGATTCGAAATAACTTTGTTTCTTGACACGGAGTATCCGCCGGGAATTCTTTCGGTTTTGCCTTAGGCAACATCCGGAACCCTGCTACAAAAATAGGCATTTAAACGGTAAAATCCGAAACTTTTCGTGGTTCACGTTTGCCGGAGCCGGGATAAAAATGCAGCCCGCGTAATCGATTTTCAGGTTTCTTTTGTAAGCTCTGTTGTCCTTGCTAAAAAGAAGAGAGTGAAATGGGTGAATTTTAGCTTCAAAAACAACTCTTTTTTTGCAAAAAAAACAAAATAATGTCAATATTTCAATTTATTCTATATCTTTGCCTAACTACACATTATAAAAACCTTATTGATATGAAAGTGAATGACATTATGACACGACTGGAGGCGAAACATCCCGGCGAGTCGGAATATCTTCAGGCAGTGAGAGAAGTACTTATTTCCATTGAAGACGTGTATAACCAGCATCCTGAATTTGAGAAAGCGGGCATTATTGAACGTATTGTCGAACCGGACCGTATCTTTACCTTTCGTGTTCCCTGGGTGGATGATAACGGAAAAGTACAGGTAAACATCGGCTATCGCGTACAGTTCAACGGCGCCATTGGCCCTTATAAAGGGGGTATTCGTTTCCATCCATCCGTCACACTTTCTTCCCTGAAGTTTCTGGGTTTCGAGCAGACTTTTAAAAACGCACTCACAACACTTCCCATGGGGGGAGCCAAAGGCGGATCTGATTTTGCGCCGAAAGGCCGTTCCCAGGCAGAGATTATGCGTTTCTGCCAGGCTTTCGTTGTGGAGCTTTGGCGCAACATTGGTCCCGATACCGATGTTCCGGCCGGCGATATCGGTGTGGGGGGCCGCGAAGTGGGTTACATGTTTGGCATGTACAAGAAGCTTGCCCGCGAACATACTGGCACCTTCACCGGGAAAGGACTCACATTTGGAGGCTCACGCCTCCGTCCCGAGGCCACCGGCTTCGGTGCGCTCTATTTCGTACAGAAGATGTGTGACGAGTACCATATCATGCTAAGAGGAAAAACCGTTGCTGTCTCCGGCTTTGGAAACGTTGCATGGGGTGCGGTCACTAAAGCCACCGAGCTGGGTGCCAAAGTCGTGGCAATCTCCGGACCCGATGGATACATATATGATGAAGATGGCATAAATACGCCCGAAAAGATAGCCTTTATGCTGGAACTCCGCAATTCGGGCAATGATGTGGTGGCTCCCTATGCCGATAAATTTCCCCGATCCAGATTCTTTCCCGGAAAGAAACCCTGGGAATGCAAGGTGGACATCGCTTTGCCTTGTGCTATCCAGAACGAACTGAATCTGGAAGATGCCAAAACATTGAAGAAAAACGGGGTGATTCTGGTAGCCGAGGTTTCCAATATGGGTTGTACCTCAGATGCTGTGGACTTCTTCATAGAAAACGAGATGCTCTTTGCTCCCGGGAAAGCGGTGAATGCCGGTGGTGTGGCCTGTTCCGGATTGGAGATGACCCAGAATGCCATGCACATCTCGTGGAGCAACGAGGAGGTTGACAAGTGGTTGCACCAGATCATGAACGACATTCACGAGCAGTGTGTCGCGCACGGACGGAATGATGAATACATCAATTACGTGAAGGGGGCCAATATTGCCGGCTTCATGAAAGTGGCCGATGCCATGATGGCGCAGGGCATCGTCTAATGGATGTTTTTGGTAGAAAAAGTCATCTTGTAAAGGCCGTCTCATAATATGACATGAGACAGCCTCATACAAAACAGCGAATGAAATAATGGTTTCCTCTAAAAGAGGAGACCATTATTTTTTTAGTTGCTGAAACCGGGGTAGAGCCCCTGTCCATCACGATATCCCTCTACCTGTTCCAGCATACCGTTTGAAAGGTTGATCTGTGACTGTGGAATCGGGAAGAAACCTTTTGTCTCCTCATAACGGGCACTGTATCCCTTAGGATTGAGGCCTTTGTATTCAGCAGCCTTGCCAAAGTTGTAAATCGGAGCACCAATCTGTGATTCCAGTGCAGCTTTGGCATAGGCTGCGCCCCAGCGGCGCATGTCATTCCATCGGAGACCTTCAAAAGCCAGTTCGTAGCGACGTTCTTTTTGAATGTTTTCCAGTGAATAGGGCTTGTCTTCAAGACCTGCACGATGACGCACACGGTTCATGTATTCTGCATCTTCACTCAGCTCAGCCATCATCAACAGCACATCAGCAAAGCGGATGAAGATCAGGTCGTCGCCATGCGAGAGCTGCTGATTGTCTTTGTTTCCATACATGATCACGCTGTAATCATTGTAGTATTTGTTCCCCTCACGGGCTGAGATGCCATTGTATTTCTTTCCCCAGTAGTTGCTCTCCATCACAAAGTCCCACTGTCCTTTCGCATAATTGGGTAGTTCGGCTGCAATGTCCAGCACCGAAGCCCATAGTCTGGGATCCTCGGGCTCATCTGCCAGCCACTGGTCCACGACAGCTTTTGGAATGGAGTTAGCCTGGCCCCATCCGCCGGCGAATGGATAGGTTCTGGATAGGGGCTGTAAACCACGCAGGGCGAAGTAGAGCTGGTATTGGTTGGCATAACCCCTGCGGACATCCCAGTCTGCAAAATTGGAGAAATGCAGTGCGAAGAGAGTCTCAGGGTTGCGTGCACCGTTGTCACTGGCATATTTCAGTGTCTTACCCGTCTTGGTCATGTAATTTTGGATATAGGGATAGTCCTGGATGGTGAGCGAGTTGGTGTATGGCCATAGTTCGTGATAATCCCCCACCAAGGTATGTCCGCTGTTGCGTATACAATCGTCCAGCATGCCGGTTACCTCCTGTTTGGTTACGCTGCCGCCTTCTGCCAGGGGTAGATCTCCTTTCTGATAAAAACCGGTATAGAACAACCAGGCTCTTGCCATCATCGCCTGTGCTGCCCAACGGGTGACACGTCCCTCTTCGGTGTTGGTATAAGCCTTGTTGGGAAGCAGGTTCACCGCCGCCTTTAGGTCGGAAGCGATCTGGCCAAAGATCTCTTCGGCGGTAGCACCACCAAGATTAGCAGGTTCAGTGGTAATCTTCAGGGGTACACTTCCATAGAGGGTGGCCAGACGATAATAGAAAAATGCTCTCAGAAAGTGAGCTTCACCCTTGTACTGATTTTTCTCTTCCACCGCCATGATGTCCTCTGCCAATGCATCCAGTTTTTCGATGGCAAAATTGGCACGGTGAATTCCTTCATAGGTGGTTTCCCAGTTGTGGCTGAGCATGTCCGGATCGGAATACATGAAAGCTTCGTAAGCCTGTGCTTTCACGTCATTTACGCCACCACCGCCTAGCTTTTCGTCACTGGCTACCTCACAGACGAAGAGGTAACTCATATCGGTGAGCTGATGTTCGTTGTTCATGGTGGTATAGATACCGGCCATCATCTGCTTCACCTCTTCGGTAGTACTAGGAAAGTTGGCAGATGTTTTGTCAGTAAGGGGGGCAAAAGTCAGAAAATCGTCACAACTGGCAAGTATCAATGCAAATATGGTAATATATATTATTTTTTTCATAATCATCAATGTATTTAAAATTTCAGGTTTACTCCTACAAGTATACTCGATGGGGCGGGGTAGAAGCCTAGATCAATGCCCGAGACAAACGGCTGCTCATCGCCGTAACCCACTTCAGGATCCATGCCTGAGTATCCTGTGAACGTCCACAGATTGCGGCCGGTAACATAGAGTCGTGCTTGGCTGAATGGCATTTTTGGCAAAAGATTTTTAAAGTCATATCCCAGTGTGATATCCTGGATTCTCACAAAATCACCGTCTTCGATATAGAGGTCAGAGACACTCATGCGGTTGATGCCGTTACCGGCGGTCAGGCGGGGCAATTTGTTGGAAGTGCCTTCTCCTGTCCAGCGGCCCAGGATCTCGGTGGTGTAGTTATGGAACTCATTGTCGGCAAAGGAGCGGTAAGACTTCAGGATCTGATGACCAAAGGCGCCTTTACCGGTAACGGAGAAGTCAAAGCCTTTGTACCCAAGATTGATGCCGAATCCGGTACGGAATTTGGGATGAGGATTGCCAATCAGAGTTTTGTCTTCAGGATTCACCTCGTTATCACCGTTGGTGTCGGAAAAGATCAGATCACCCGGCTGCGGGTCACTCTGCAGGAATCCTCTGGTCCAACTGCTGATCTGCTGTGCATTCTGGAAGACACCCTCGGTCTTGTAGCCATAGAAGTAGCCAACCGGGTAACCCACCTGCACACGCCATACAGGCTCTGTCCCCTGTGAGATGATGTTGGGATTGCTCTCAATGAAACCGCTGTTATCGCCCATGCGTGTCACCTTGTTTTCGTTACGTGAGAGATTGATGTGTGCTCCATAGGTGAAATCACCGACGTTGTCGTTCCACTTCAAGCCCAGCTCAAATCCCTTGTTTTCGATGTCACCCGCGTTGACGAAAGCACCCTGAGGTCCTTGGATATCGGCTACAGGCTGACGCAACAGCCAGTCTCTGGTTGTTTTGATATAATAGTCGAACGAGGTCTGCAGTCTTGAATTGAGGAAGTAGGCATCAAATCCGATATTGAGCTGTTCTGAGGTTTCCCATGCCACATCGGGGTTGGGGAGAATGGCCGGATAACCGCCCAGCTGCATCTTGTTGCGGTCACTCCCGAACCGGTAGTTGTTTTGGGGGTTGAACGCAATCAGGCTCATGTACTGGAAAGGATCTATTTCGGCATTGCCGTTCTGTCCCCAGCTGATGCGCAGTTTCAGGAAGTTCATCACATCGTTGTCAGCCAGAAAATCCTCTTCAGTGAGCACCCATCCGGCAGAGATGGAGGGGAAATATCCCCAGCGGTTCCCTTTTGCAAAGTTGGAGGACCCATCGGCTCGCATCACCAGCGTCAGCATATACTTCTCCCGGAAGTCATAGTT
The DNA here is from genome assembly GCF_002316955.1 of Proteiniphilum sp. UBA1028. Lineage (NCBI taxonomy): Bacteria > Pseudomonadati > Bacteroidota > Bacteroidia > Bacteroidales > Dysgonomonadaceae > Proteiniphilum > Proteiniphilum sp. UBA1028. Next base: position 72,240 of record NZ_DCEN01000072.1, on the reverse strand, counting down.
GACTCTCCCGAAAAATGAGGCGAGAGCACCTTGTGCATGCGGTCCGCCCGAGACGCTGGTGACCCCTGAGGTGAGACCATCGGTATTATCCAGGTAGCCATGTTGGAATCCGACAAATGTGGGGTTGGCATTGGTAGCCGACATGTTCATTCCATATCCCCATTTTTCAAGCGACTGCCCCATTAGGATGTCGAATTTGTGATCGTCCATGCTGAACCTGTAGTTGAGTGTGTTGTCAAGAGTCCAGGCGTATCCGCTACCGCCCGATTGGGTGATACGGCCGGGACTCAGTGTTGCATCTCCTGCCAGGTCATAGGCAGGCTGATAGCTTCTGTAGGCGTCGGCAAACATACGGTAGCCGAAGCTGCTTCTCAGGATCATATCCTTTATCGGCTGTATTTCCAGGTAAGCATTGCTGTTGATATTGTAATTCTGTGTTTCATTCATCCCTCTGTTGAGCGCCATTTGAGCCAGTGGGTTGTAAATACGTGATGAAAGCGCTTCCAGTCCGGATGCTTTCACATCTTCCCGGGCATAAAATTCTCCCTTATCGTTATAGGCAGGAACAAGCGGGCTGCCGGTCAGCATGTTGCGGATGTCATTCCAGTACATGCCTCCTATGGCAATCCCTGAACGCTGGCGATAGCTGTAATTGAAGGTCTCACCCAACTTGATCATATCCAGGCCGTTCTTCCTGTATATCACATGGTCACTGTTCAGGCGTAGGGTGTACCGGTCATTGTGTGGTTCTACCGGCTTGCCGAGGATACCTTCCTGCGATGTATAGGAGAATCCCATGGAGAATAGCGACTGGTCCGAGCCCCCTGAAAGATTAAGGGCATGATTCTGGATGGGTGCATTTTTATTACGAATCTCCTCCATCCAGTCGGTACCCTCCCATTTATCGCTCATGATTTGCTGATAGAGTCCGGGAATCAAGGATGCAAAGTCCAGTGCATTTTTTCCTGATACTACCCGTTCCTCGTTATAGATCTCCATATATTGCTTGGCATTCAGCAAGTCGGGCATCTTGGCTACGTTCTGTACCCCGTAGTATCCGTCGTAGGCAACCTCGATGCGCCCCTTGCGTCCGCTTTTGGTGGTAACCAGTATTACACCGTTCGCTGCACGGGCTCCATAAATTGCTGCAGAGGCGGCATCTTTCAACACATCGATGCTCTCAATATCAGATGTGTTCAGCGTGTTGATATCCCCGCCGGCAACACCGTCGATTACATACAAAGGAGCTGAGTTGCCAATGGTCCCGAGTCCGCGGATGTTCACCTGGAATCCCTCTCCCGGCATACCTGACGCCTGGGTAATGTTCACCCCCGGGGCATAGGCCTGCATTGCCTCCAGGGCGTTGACAGAATGCTGGCTCTGGAGTGTCTCACTGCCTACCGACACGTTGGCACCGGTAACCAGCTTTTTTTTCTGCACACCATAACCCACTACTACCAGGTCTTCAAGAGCTTGTGTGTCTTCAAGTAACACAACCTCAAAGAAGCTTCTTCCACGGGTATTGAAGTCCTGTTCCAGAAAACCGATGTAGGATATATGGATCACAGCATCCTCTCCTACCTGCAGCACGAAATTACCGTTACTGTCGGAGATGGTGCCGTTGTTGGTTCCTAACTCAATAATGTTGGCACCGATCACGGTCTCTCCATTAGCGGTGGTAATCCGGCCCCTGATTTCTCTTTTTTGCTGCTCTATCCCGGCAATAGCTTTTGTAGCAGCATCCGAGTATGCACTGTTTTTTGCAGCATCCCGATAGACAACGATCTGGCTATCCAAAATTTTGTATGTGAGGGTTGTACCTGATAAAACCTTGTCAAGAATCTCATCGATTTTTTTTGCTTCCACAGTTAGGTTAACCCGTTTATTGGCAATTTCCGCTGCATTACCTGCCAAGATAAACCGGAAGTCACTTTTCTGTTCAATCTCTTCGAAAACCTTCCGGATAGTAGTGGATTTCAGGTCAAGTGTCAACTCGGTTTCCTGAGCGTAACCGGTCGATGCCTGTATGTAAAGAATGCTAAATAATAGCATAATTAGAGACGCTTTCATGATTTTAAACGTACGTTTAAGATTATTGACATGGCGCTCGCCTGCAATAGAATTTTTGTTCATATCTTTGTTTAGTTTTAATTATTGATATACACGGTAATTAGAATTTATGCCGGACGATATTTGCACTAACGTTCGGCTTCTTTTATTCAATTTTTCTTTTCCATAGGCATATTCTTTTGAGTTTCACTTTCTATAAATGTAGATTGATTTGTTCTCCCGATGATAACGCGTGTCAGAAATGAGCGTTAACGCAGTCAACACGTTGTCAAGGTTATCCGAGAGGATGATCTTCCCGCTGCAGGTCATCCCCTGCAGGGATACATGGTCGTCAAGATTAAATGATAGGTTGTAATAACGCTCAATCTGCCTTAGAACCTCTGAGATGGGAGTCTCATGGTATGTGAGATATCCATCTTTCCAGCTTACATAGCTGCTTACATTTACCCTGCTTCTTTCCAGTGATCCATTTTCATTGCGCACTACCCTTTCATTGGGCACTAGTTTCATCTCCTTGCCTTTGTCTGATTTTATCTCTACGCTTCCCTCCACAAGTACGATCCAGGGAGAAACATCCTGATATGCTGAAAGGTTGAATCCTGTTCCGTGAACTTTTACATCGAGGTATGCCGTCTTCACCAGAAAAGGTCTCTCCGGATCATGGGCCACATTTGCATACATCTCTCCAAGGAGCTTAACCTCTCGAGATTTTTTTTCGAAGTAGGATGGGAATATAAGTGTAGAACCGGCATTTAGCCATATCTGAGTGCCGTCGGGAAGTAGCACCTTGGATCGTTTCCCATGTGGCACAACCAAACGGTTGATGCTACTTCGATCGGTGGTAATCTCATCTGTATCACTGCTGTTCTCTTTTTTTACCTGAATGCACTGATCGTTCCTGATGGAGACATCGATGTTTTCCGCGAAAGTGGTTGTCTGATCACCGGTAAAAAGAAGGATTTCTTTCGATTCCAGCTCGCTCCCTACATAATAGTCTTTTGGAATGTCGGGGTGGCTGTCATATTCCCGGTACCTGTCGTGCAGGAAAAGAAATAGCAGCAGAATGGAAGCAGCTGTAGAGGCAACCGTTACGAAAAGTTTCAGCATTTTTCTTTTTCGGTGATAGGCCTGTAACGACTCCACCAGCTGCTCTACCGCTTTCTGCTTCTTCTCTTCCGAAAGCGTATACGTGGAGAGGTTAATTCGCCTGAAAAGCTCTTTTGCTTTCAACAGATGAATGTTTTCCTCGGGATGTTTTTCTGTGAAATGCTGCCAATAGCTGATCAGTTCTTCCGTAGGATAAAGCATCCATTTAATGAATTTTTCATCCTTCAAATACTGTATATGTTTTCTCTCGGTATTTTTATCGATCATAAAGAGTTGTGAAAATTAAAAAAACAGATTTGCTAAAAACTCTATACTTAATAAACGATGAATTTGGAAAGACATCATCACTATATGTGAAAATCTTTCATTCAGTGTGTTTTTTTAACGTTTATTGTTGAATGAATGCCAGGATAACCCATAGTGGTAGCTGTGAATTCCTAAGGCGGGTGATCGTCCGGCTAAGCAAGTTCCTGCTCGACTCCACCGAGATCTGCATGATCTCAGCGATCTCTTCATAACGGTATTCGTGAATGTATCGTAAATAAATTATCTCCCGCTGCCGGTTGGTCAGTCGATCCAGCACCTGTTCAATTTTTTTGCGGATTTCTTCCTTGTCTTCTTGCAGGATGATTTCATCCTCAATGGTTATCTTTAACTGAAAGGAGGGAAACTCCTCTGTTTCATATTTGTCTGCTTCCAGCCCGGGAATTTCCCTATAAGATCGATGTATATCGATTAACCTGTTTCTGAGCGCCCTGAACAGATAAAATCGCAGGTTAGACTTATCGTCGAAATCAGTGTGGCGGATACAGAGCTTGTAAAAGACATCGTGAATTGCATCCATGGCAGTCTGTTCATCAAAACCCATATGGAGTGCATAGGCATAGAGAGCATCCAGGTGGTTTTTGTAGATGGTCGTGATATTTTCAAATTGAATTACGGACATTCGGCCTTACAAGCTGATAAATATGCAAATAAATAAAAAATAAATGAAAAGTAAAATTTATTTGAAAAAATAAAAAATATGTCCGTAGGCTATTTTTCCATACATTTGTACCAAAGCAATTTTAATTCTATTTTTGTTGCAACACATGACCCCATTCCTTTATAAAGTAGCAAAACTGTTTTATGAACAGTGCGGTAACCAACTTTACCGGTACACGTTTGTGCTTCCCAACCGGCGTGCAGGGATCTTTCTGCAGAAATATCTCGCGGAGATTGCCGGTAAACCTCTTTTTTCCCCTGCTGTGCTCACCATCCAGGAGCTTTTTGCGTCACTATCGTCTTATCAGCCTGCAGACAGGATAGAGATGCTGGTGATGCTGTACAACCATTTCGGCAAGATCAGCGGATCGAAAGAGTCGTTCGACGATTTCTTATACTGGGGTGAGATGCTGCTGAACGACTTTGACGATGTGGACAAGTATCTGGTTGATGCCGAGCAGCTGTTTCGCAACGTGCACGATTTCAGGTCTCTGGATGATGACCTTGCTCATCTTTCTGAAGATCAGGTAGATGCTGTGCGTCGCTTTTGGACAAACTTCATGCCGGCTGAAGGTAGCGAGGCCAAACAAAAGTTTCAGGAGACCTGGAAGATATTATCCGGACTCTATGCCTCATTTCGGGGCGAATTACACGAAAAGGGACGTGCCTACGAAGGGATGATGTTCCGTGAGGTGGCGGAACGGACGAGGGACGGGGAAGATAGAGAGTGGCAGACCGGACGTTTTGTATTTGTGGGTCTGAATGCGCTTACTCCTGCTGAAAAGATGCTGATGGAACATCTGAAAAAACAGGGTATGGCCGATTTTTACTGGGATTACGACTCTCCCTTTGTACGGGATCCACAAAACCGGGCATCGTTCCGCGTGCAGGAAAATCACGCTTGTTTCCCGTCATTATATAGGTTGCCCGGCTCGGACGAAAAAACGGAGAAAACGGCCATTGAAGTTATCGGTGTGCCTTCCGGCGCAGGTCAGGCTAAGCACGTGACTCACATCCTTTCCCGGCTTGTTGAATCGAAGGCTATTCCCGATCCGGGCGAGGCCATCAACACCGCCATTGTGCTGCCCGACGAAAGCTTGCTGCTGCCCGTTCTTTATTCCGTACCTACGGAGATCGGAAAGATCAACGTGACCATGGGCTATGGACTCTCCCATGCGTCCATTGCCAGCCTGGTGGAGCATATTGCCCTTTTGCAGCAGAATCTGCGCTCCTGGAATGGAGAGACGGCCTTTTATCACCGCTACGTTAAAGCGCTGCTCGATCACCCGCTTGTGTACAGGAGCGCAACTGCAGAGGCAGAATCGCTGAAAGAGCACATACTCACCTATAACCGTATTGTGGTGCCTCTGTCGGAAATACCCGGACATCCCCTGCTGTCGCTGATCTTCTACCCCCTATCCGGCTGGCAGGAGGCCGGCGATTATCTGCATCACATCTTTGCCTATGTATATCAGACACTCACAGCAGAGAAGAAGGAAGGAAAGCCGGCCGGAGAAAAAGACAATGCCGGAAGACAGGACGCAGAAAACCCCGGAGGGAACATACACTCTGCCGATCTGGAGCGGGAGTTTATCGTGCAGTACTACAAGACGGTAACCCGGCTCCAGGACCGTCTTCAAGGGGCAGGAAACATGACGGTGGAAACCTGGTTCAGCCTCTTGAAAAAGCTGGCACACAGCATCAGCGTGTCGTTCAGTGGTGAGCCTCTTTCGGGTTTGCAAGTGATGGGCGTTTTGGAAACACGTACCATCGATTTCGAAAATCTGATCATTCTCTCCATGAACGAAGGGGTGTTTCCGCTGAGAAACCCTTCTAACTCGTTTATTCCCTATACGCTGAGGAAGGGGTTCGGATTGCCCACCCATGAGCATCAGGACAGTACCTATGCGTATCATTTTTACCGGATGATCAGTCGCGCCAAACGAGTGTTCATGTTATACGATACACGCGCCGAGGAGATGCAGACCGGCGAGGTGAGCCGGTATTTTTATCAGTTGAAATACCTGTATCACCATTCCTTTGATATTTCGGAGCGGATGGTTACCTACGATGTTTCTGCTCCCGAAGTTGCGCCTGTACTGGTGACAAAGAGGAAGGAGGTGATGCGTAAGCTGAGTGGTTTTCTCGCCGGAAACGAGAAGTATTTATCGGCTTCGCTTATCAACAATTACATCGACTGTCCCCTGAAGTTCTATTTCACGGCGGTGGAAGGCCTCTCGGAAGAGACGGAGGTACAGGAGTCGGTGGAGGCAGATGTGTTCGGATCCATTTTTCACCGGTTGATGGAAATCATCTACAACCGTTACAAAGAAAAAATCGTGACGCCCGACGTCCTGGCAGCCGTCGCCAAAGATGAGGCTTATCTGACAGAGATCCTGGAGGAAGCATTTGCGCGGTACTACTTTAAAGATGATGGAAATCCACGTCCTCTACAAGGACAGCATTACCTTATCGGGGAGATTTTGCGCAGTTATGTGAAGCAAACATTGGTAGTTGACAAGCAGTTTACCCCCTTCCGGTACATTGGCTCGGAGTACAGGTTCCGCACAATATACCGTGCCGATGAACGGCTGAACGTAAATTTTAAAGGAAGTATCGACCGCATTGACAGGGTAGGGGAATTGGTACGGATTGTGGATTACAAAACAGGTGCCGGTCCTACTTCCTTTCGGGAAATAACCGACCTGTTCGATTCGTCAAAAAATAACCGCCCCTATCAGATTCTGCAGGTATTTGTGTATGGATTATTCTATCTTCTAGAAAATCCCGGTGTGCGCATTACGCCGGCAGTTTATTATTTGCGCTCGGTTTTCAAAGATTTTAATCCATCTATCTTTTTCGGTAAGCATCCCATCGATGATATTTCGGTCTATATGGAAGAGTTCAGCGAAATGTTCCGTAGTTTATTGAAAGAGATTTTTGATCCTGCAGTTCCATTTATCCAAACACCTAACTCGAAAAACTGTGAATGGTGTGCCTTTAAAAGTCTCTGCAACAGGTGAATACTGTAAGGGCCTGACAATTAAATTACTCTTCCCGGCATGGAGGACCCTATCACAAAACGGAGTGTGAACCAGTGCGTGGAGCCACCAAACCCTGCCACGTCACCTTCATAATCGGGCTTTTGAAACTGATAGCGTAAACCCACTTTCAGGATCCTGTTTATCCCGGTCGGATCATAATCTTTATCCGGGAAATTGTAGTCCACCCCAAATCCGGCATTCCATACCAGAGAGTTTATTTTTAGTGCGGAAAGAACCGGATCGGAATTGGCCGTCTTCAAGTTTGGCTCAATAAAACCGTACCCGATGCCTGTAAAAGGATAAAAACTGATATTGTCCGCTTCGAGGATGTTTATTCCGATGTTGCCGCCGATAAAGGCGTGCAGGGCATTGGAACCTTTCGGCCAGGTAGACTCGTCGTTGACCATCTCGACGGGGATATTCCGGAGAAGTGTGTTGGAAGAGAATCCACCGTTAATCATGAAAAACATTTTGTTGTAATAGATATTGAGCTCTGTATCGACTGCAAACCCTGTCTTAAAATTATTACCCAGGCTACCTGCAGGAATCATGGTACCCATTCCTGCACCCCATGAAAACGCCCATGGAGAGGGCTCAACGTGAACATTTTGTTGAGCAGAGACTGATCCTGATAAAAGGGATATTGCCAGGATAAGCGTCACAATTTTTGAATGCATAGTTATTTTTGGTTTTTATTTGTTCTTAACGCTTTTAAAATGATGGTAAGCGCGGTGAGTAGCATGATAAGCAATGCTGCGTATGCTATTCCATCGGTCACTTTGATGCTCTGTGGATCGAACCTGAATTCAATCGTATGTTTTCCTGCAGGTACAGGAAGGGCACGCAGTGTATAATTTGCGCGGATCATCTCCGCCGGCTGCCCGTCGATGGTGATGTGCCACCCCCTGGGATAATAGACTTCGGAAAAAACAGCCAGCTCCTCTTTTTTTGCATCCGCGGTGTACGTCACAAAATCGGAATCGTAGTCCGTGAGGTATATGATCGAAGCCGAATCGGCCGGAGAAGGTCGGAACCCCGACAAGACGGGTTCATATTTTTTATCGGCCACAGCCTCTTTTCCCGGATCGATGGCACCCAATACTTCAATCTCTTCGTCCGCACTTTCTGCATACCGGAGGTTATCCACAAACCAGGCATTGCCCATGGCATGCCTGTTTTCCACGGGAATGGTGCCACCTCCCTGTGCCGGCATAATAATCCATTTGGCATTGAGCATGTTCAACACCTTAAACCGGCTTGCGTCCACTGAATCCATCGTGCCTTGCGTACGGATGATATCCTGCTGGAGCTTGGTCATCTCGCCAGTGAGGTGCACGTCAATCAGATCCTGGTAGCGACGCAGTTTTGCGGCATGATACCCACCGATGACCTTGTGCCAATAAGGTGTGATGCCATCATTGAAGGTGCTGGTGGCCATGTTCAGCACCCGGTAGTATTTGGTGGTATCCTGCAGGATTACTTCATCGGTTGGCGACTTTGTGAATAGTTGCTGTGGATTGTTCTCCGGTACAAAGTCGGCATCATTCAGATACCGTTTGTTTACATTCCACATATCTGCAAGGCTCAGTAACAAAATACCGGCAATCATCCATTCTGCCTTTATCTTTTTCTTCAAAAAGAACCATACCAGCGAAGCACCAATGGCGATGATGAAGAAGCTTCGCCATGCATCAGCCGTAAATAGTGATACCCGCATTTCGGTCAGGTTGCCCATCACGGCCTGAATATGTTCGGGTGGCAGGGATTGCAACGCTGTCATCTCAGAAGATGAAATAAACGAAGAAAAGAACAGTTTAGGAGCGATGGCGAACAGCAGCGCAATGCCGGCTGTGACTCCGAGACTGATATAGAGTGGTTTCCTGTTGTTTCGGAACTGCTCGGGTTTACTGACAATCTCTTTCAGGGCCAGTACCGCAAGCAGGGGGATACAGAATTCCGCCAACACAAGGATAGAGGATACAGCCCTGAATTTGTTGTACATGGGCACGTAGTCGATAAAAAAATCGGTCAGTGGCATGAAGTTTTTTCCCCACGAAAGCAAGATCGAAAAAATGGTACCCGCAAGCAGTGCCCATTTAATGGGCCCTTTCACGATGAAGAGCCCCAATACAAACAGAGTCAGCACAAAAGCACCAACGTAGACGGGGCCCGAGGTCCCCGGTTGCTCTCCCCAATATTGGCCAATCTGCTGGTAGAGCTGGTTGTACTCGGGTCGCGCTTTGCGCATCGCCCGCTCATTTTCGGAGATCGGAACGGAAGCACCCCCCTTTGTGTTGGGCACCAGCAACGTCCATGTTTCCCCTATGCCGTAACTCCAGGCAGTGATATAGTCGCGTTCCAGACCGTCGCCGGTTTTATTTTCTGCTTCATGATGCGTCAACTCCGACTTGCCGCGCATGGTCTCTTTCGAATATTCATAGGTGTGGTAGAGGTTGCTGGCATTTGCGGCCACCCCGATGAGTCCGGCCACAAGCACCACCGCCGATGATTTTAAAAAATCAGGAAGCTGCCTGGTCCGGATTGCTTCCGCCAAGAAAGCGATCACGATAAAGAGCATGACAAACAGAAAGTAATAGGTCATTTGAAGGTGGTTGGCCGAAATCTGGAATGCCACGAAGATCATGAAGAGCAGTCCTCCCGCCAGAAATTTTTTCCGGTAGATATAGATCAATCCCGCTATCGTAGGCGGGATATAGGCCAGGGTAATGAATTTCCAGATGTGCCCCGCTGCGATCAGGATGAAGAAGTAGGACGAAAATGCCCAGATAACTGCTCCCAGCGCACTCAGAAGCGGGGAGGCCTTCATTGAGCGCATCAGGATATAGAAGCCCAGTAGCATGATGAACACCAGATAGACATAGTTTGGCAAAAACAGGGAATAGACTTTTTTCGCCAGATCCTGCGGCTTGGAGGAGTCGTAGGTGGGACTCATCTGGTAAGAAGGCATGCCGCTGAACATGGAGATATTCCAGCGGCTGCGCTTCCCGTCGTGCCGCTCCATGTAATCGCGTTGTTCCTGTCCCTGTCCGATGGCTGCCAGAGAGTCATGCTGGGCAATCATACGACCCTCCATGACTGCCGGTGCAAAATAGATGAATGAGATGATGATAAACGCTACTACGACGATCAGGTCGGGAAGGAGCTTTTTGATTTCGCTGTTTTTGTCCATTGGTTTTGTTGTCTGCTGATTAATCCGCAAATTTACATTTTATTCCCGGAAATAAGGCAAATAAATGAGGAGAAGGCACAGGACAGTCTACTTTCTTTCCGTTTCCCTCCTGCGGGGGGGCAGATTAAAAACGGGAACTCTCAAACGTGATTGTCGCACGTTTGAGAGTTCCCGTGATGATGTCAGCACCCGCAGGTTCCTTCAGAATCTTTTTCCGATGGTGACACCAAGCCGGAGATAACCACCGTCGTTGACAAAATCGCGTCCGCCACCGAAATAGAGTTCGCCTATCCAGTGATTGCGTGTGAGGTATTTCCATCCCAGGGCCAGTCCCAATCCGGCACCAATCTCGGATGTCGGGCTTGCGGCACCGTCCAAATACTCTTTTTGAGATAACAGGGCTCCGTTGGCTTCAATAAAGAACCCGGCGCCATATTTCTGGAGATTACTTGCACTACCACCAAAAAACCAACGCGCATAGGGCATTAATCCGAAATATAGAGGATATTCGTCTTCACTCAGACTTGCTCCCAATGCTGCACCCAGACTGAAATCTTCGCTGAGTATCCTTTCGTATGAGATTTCGGGGTATAGCCCGAAAATGGTGGTTCCGAGGTTCAGTTTGATTTCATTTTGCGGAAGATCTCTGGATACCTTCCAACCCATCACGCGATGTGTCTTCTGCGAAAAGGCAGTGAGGCTGACCAGCATGGCAGCAATTAAAAGTGTTTGTTTCTTCATACGTTCATCATTTATGAGGTTTTTACTTCATCGAGTTACTATCTCTATAGATGCATCTGTTCCTGAAAAGTTACCATGACGGAGTTAAATTAACTAAATTACACCACAGGACTCCCCGGGTTTACCGTTTTCGTGGGAGTCACCAGGGCAAGCGATCCATCGACATCTTCCGCCGAAAGGATCATCCCCTCCGAAAGTATTCCCCTCATTTTCCGCGGTTCGAGGTTCGCAACAAAGCAAACCTGTCTGCCTACGAGTTCTTGCGGGTTAGGGTAATATGCGGCTATTCCGGAAAGAATAGTGCGCTTCTGCAGCCCGTCGTCAAGCAGAAAACGTAGCAGCTTGTCCGCCTTGGGTACCTTCTCGCATTCCAGTACGGTGCCTACGCGAATATCCAGTTTCTCGAACGCATCAAACTGAACGGTTCCCTTTATCGGTTTTGCCTTCTGTTCACTCGCCTCATTGGCAATCTTAGTGTCGTGTAGCTTTTGAATCTGCTTTTCAACTACCTCGTCTTCAATTTTTTCAAACAAAAGATGCGGTTTCTCCAGCAGATGCCCTGCGGGAAGAAGATTGAAATCACCAAGTTGATTCCAGCTCAAATGACCGCTGCGAAGGAAAGACAAAAGTTTTTCAGCAGTGAAAGGTAAGAACGGTTCAATGACGATGGCCAGATTGGCGGTAATCTGCAACGCTATGTTGAGGATGGTTGCTGTCCGTTCCATATCTGTTTTGGCCGTTTTCCACGGCTCCGTGTCGGCCAGGTACTTGTTGCCGATACGTGCCAGGTTCATTGCCTCCTTCTGCGCCTCCCGAAAGTGGTAATTTTCCAGCTGTTGCTCAACAGCCTGCTTTATCAGTTTTGCCTCTGCGATGGTGTCACGGTCATATTGAGTCAGTTCGCCCGGAGCAGGGACTTTGTTGTCGAAATATTTTTGGGTAAGCACCAGTGCCCGGTTCACAAAGTTGCCAAGAACAGCCACCAGTTCGTTGTTGTTGCGTGCCTGAAAATCTTTCCAGGTAAAATCGTTGTCTTTGGTTTCGGGAGCGTTGGCAGTAAGCACATAGCGAAGGACATCCTGTTTTCCGGGAAACTCCTCCAGGTACTCGTGCAGCCATACTGCCCAGTTGCGGGAAGTGGATATTTTGTCTCCTTCCAGGTTCAGAAACTCATTGGCCGGTACGTTTTCGGGCAGGATGTATGAACCTTCGGCCTTTAGCATCGCCGGAAAAACGATGCAGTGAAAAACAATGTTGTCCTTCCCGATGAAATGCACCAGCTTGGTTTCTTCCTCCTTCCACCACCTTTCCCAGTCGTTCGGAAGCAATTCCTTGGTATTTGAAATGTAACCGATGGGTGCGTCAAACCACACGTAAAGCACCTTCCCCTCAGCACCCTCCACAGGCACAGGTACACCCCAGTCGAGGTCGCGGCTTACAGCACGCGGCTGCAAACCCAGGTCGAGCCACGACTTGCACTGCCCGTAGACATTTGTCTTCCACTCTTTGTGATCCTCCAGGATCCATTCACGTAGCCATGCCTCGTGCTTGTCGAGGGGTAGGTACCAGTGTTTTGTGGTCCGCATCACCGGAGCGCTGCCGCTGAGGGTAGACTTTGGGTTGATCAGGTCGTTGGGACTAAGTGAGGTGCCGCACTGTTCGCACTGGTCGCCATAGGCATTTTCGTTGCCGCAGTGCGGGCAGGTGCCGGTGATGTAGCGGTCCGCCAGAAATTGACCGGCTTCTTCGTCGTAATACTGCTCGCTTTCCTGCTCCCTGAATTCTCCCTTATCGTACAGGGTGCGGAAAAAATCGGAGGCTGTTTCCCGGTGTATATCCGATGTGGTGCGGGAATAGATATCGAAGGTGATTCCAAACTCTGCGAACGATTTTTTTATCAGTCCGTGATAGCGGTCTACAATATCCTGGGGTGTGACGCCTTCTTTGCGGGCTTTGATGGTGATGGGAATACCGTGTTCATCGGAGCCACCGATAAAGAGAACCTCTTCGCCTTTCAGCCGCAGATAGCGGGCGTAAATATCGGCAGGAACATATACTCCTGCCAGGTGTCCGATATGCACCGGCCCATTGGCGTAGGGCAGCGCGGATGTGATCAGTGTGCGTTTGAATTTTTTTGACATATGAATTGCAACAAGAAATAAAGAATTGCTCTTGTTATAGGGTGCAAAGGTACGAAAAATAGCTCTTTTTATTGCATTATTACCGCAATAATCTACATATAAACGCGATTCGTGGGTTCAGGTAATTTATGCTATGTAGGCTGAAAAATGCATGAGGAGTCCTGATCCGGCACCTGTTTTAACGAACTCACCCTGATTTTTTCTCCTGAATTTCTTTTACAATAAATTATTGCCTATATTCGCAACATTGCTGTTAGGGGTGTTCTTTTTAAAAGAGCTGAGATCATACCCTTGAACCTGATATGTTGTAATTGACATCGTAGGAAAACGGAATTTACATGGTATATCAATGGATTGCAAATTCTTGCATTTTATGCCGTTTCGTTCTCCACGAAGCGGTTTTTTTTTGAAAAAATATTGATATACAAGTATTACGTGACATCTATAAATCAATTATTCTGTTAAGCCGGGCGGGTAGAACCAAACTTCTTTGAGTTATGCCATGGCAAAGGATAGTCTCATTTTAAACAACAAAACAATGATCCAAATTGAAAAGATTATCAGAGATCTGCATCTCGTAAGAAAAAAATCTCCGTTGATTCATAATATAACCAACTTTGTGGTAATGAACAACACGGCCAATGCAATTTTAGCGGTGGGAGCTTCACCCGTGATGGCTCATTCTTCCGATGAGGTGGCAGCGATGGCAGCAATTGCCTCCTCGCTGGTAATCAATATTGGTACGCTTGAGGCTGCATGGGTAGAGTCAATGCTTATTGCAGGTAAGACAGCTTTGGAAAATTCTGTCCCCGTGATATTCGATCCCGTGGGTGCCGGTGCCACTCCTTACCGGTCAGAGATAAGCAGGGAAATCATTGAGGTATGCAAGCCATCCATCATCAGAGGCAATGCTTCGGAGATCATGGCTCTGGATGACAGGAATGCGTGCACCAAGGGCGTCGACAGTGTACACTCTTCCGACGCGGCCCTTGAAGCTGCCAAAGCCCTGGCCCTGCAGTCGGGTGCCGTGGTCGTCGTCAGTGGAGCGAGGGATTATATTACCGACGGGAACAGGGTGGAGACCGTAGATAACGGGAACCCGATGATGAGCAGAGTTACCGGCATGGGCTGCACCGCAACTGCTATTGTTGCCACTTTTGCCGCAATTAACCGCGATTACCTGGAGGCTGCAACACACGGTATGTATATCATGGGAATAACGGGAGAAATAGCCGCCTTGATGTCGAAAGGAAACGGCAGCCTGCAGATGAACTTTCTGGACGTGCTCTTCAATCTCGGAGAAGATGAGATAAAAAAGAATATTAAGTTATGACCGATTTTGATATAAGCTTATACCTGGTAACCGATCGCTCCTTGTCGGGTGGGAGAGACTTGGAACATATTGTCGGAGAAGCCGTGCGTGGTGGTGTTACCATGGTGCAACTCCGTGAGAAGCAATGTTCTTCCCGAGAGTTTTACCGGGTGGCGGTACGGTTGAAGAGGTTTCTGACGCCCTGGCGTGTTCCCCTTATCATCAATGATCGGCTTGATATCGCGCTGGCCTGCGATGCCGACGGGTTGCATTTGGGACAGTCGGACCTTCCCTGTGGTATAGCCCGTAAAATATTGGGAAAGAATAAAATCATCGGCCTGTCGGTAGAGAATATGACGAATGTCATGGAAGCCAACCGGGAAGATATAGACTACATCGGGATATCTCCGGTGTTCAGTACGTCTACCAAAAGCGATACAGCACCTGCGTTGGGTCTTGAGGGAGTTCGTGACATTACTTCCATTGCCAGGTGTCCCTGTGTGGCCATCGGCGGAATTAATATATGGAATGCGCGGGCTGTCATTGCTGCCGGTGCTGCCGGCATCTCCGTGGTTTCGGCAATCATGTCGGCTCCCGATCCCCGCCTCGCCGCGTCGGAACTGATTAAAACGGTGAATCAATCGAAAAAATATGGTAATAATCGCATGGTTTAGTCATAGAAAGAATCTCAAGAGGAATCATGCACTTAAAAAGAAGCATATGAACTGGAGTAAAAAAGCCTGGTCGACGATCCAACCCGTATACAACGAGATAATTGCATCGCCCTTTATAAAAGAGCTGATGCAGGGTACGCTTCCACGCGAGAAATTTATTTTTTATATCCGTCAGGATACCCTCTACTTATCAGATTATCGAAAGGTGTTGGCTGCCATTGCCTCCAGGTTCGATCATTCCTGTTACGCAGATGCATTCCTGCATTTTGCGGGTGGGACAATGACGGTTGAACGCAATTTGCACCGGCTGTTTGTCAATGAATTGAAATTAAAGCCGGATGATGAAATTGAACCGTCGCCCACCTGTCTGTTATATACTTCGTATCTTTTGAGACAAATAAGCAGTGCATCCCTGGAGACGATGCTGGGAGCCGTCTTGCCTTGTTTCTGGATCTATAAGAAGGTGGGAGATCATATCCTCGCGAATCAAACCACGCAGAACAATCCTTACCAGAGTTGGATAGATACGTACGGAGGCGAAGAGTTCGAAAAGTCAAATGCATTGGCCATTTCCATATGCGATGAGGTGGCAGAAAAGTGTACCACGGAGCAACAGATAGCCATGACAAAAGCCTTTGTGACCTGTTCGAAGCTGGAATGGATGTTTTGGGACAGTGCATACAAACAGGAACAATGGAATATTTAAAAGAAGAAAATCATGAAGAAAAAGTATATAACAGCATTGTCAATTGCTGGTAGCGATCCCAGTGGTGGCGCCGGTATTCAGGCAGACCTGAAAACTTTCTCTGCATGCGGTTGTTATGGAACCACCGCAATTACAGCAGTCGTCGATGAAAATACGGTGGGTGTAACCGGTGTGCATCCGGTACCCGAAGCGTTTGTTGCAAGTCAGATCAGATCGGTGCTGGATGATATTGGTGCCGATGCAGTAAAGATTGGGATGCTTCACTCCTCCGAGTTGATCATTGCCGTGAGAGATGCCCTGCTGCCATATGACATAGCAAATATTGTACTTGATCCCGTGATGGTGGCCACCTCAGGTGATAAATTACTGCAGGATGAGGCGATAAACACCTTGATGACAGAACTGATTCCCTATGTTCGCGTGATCACCCCCAACATACCGGAAGCAGAGATCTTGTCAGGCAGAACGATTCAACGTCAGGAAGATTTGCAGGCAGTCGTGAAGGAGCTCTCTTTTGGGCGTTCGGTATCAGTATATCTCAAGGCCGGACATTTGGATGAGGAGGTGCTGACCGATCTGTTTTACAATGCCGAGACCGATGAGGTGACGACACTCCCTTCAAAGCGGATAGACACTCGAAATACCCACGGTACGGGATGCACGCTTTCATCGGCCATTGCTGCCTTTCTGGCCCATGGCCTTCTTCTTGATGAGGCGGTAAGAAACGCCAAAACATATATCAACAATGCGATCCTCAAGGGAGCTGAATATGAAACAGGAAAGGGGCATGGCCCGGTACATCACTTCTTTGATTTCTGGAAATAATAGTTGGCATATGTATTTCTACTTTGTAATAAAGTACAAAAACATCCTGCCCGCCGGAGTGTTATACTGAAGCAAATACTGCAAAATATGCAGCAAGACAGGAGATCCTGTTGTTTTCAGATAAAAGAGTTGGTATGAATTATAACTTACAGGGAAGAACCGCCATTATCGGTGGAAGCAGCAAGGGGCTGGGCAGGGCGTGTGCGCTGGCACTGGCCGGTGAAGGCGTAAATATCGTATTGTGTGCAAGAGGAGAAGATACATTGCATGAGACGCAGCGGGGGATAGAAGCACTGGGAGTGCAAACCCTCGCGCTGACAGCAGATATGGCCAGTGCGGATGATAATGTACGCATCGTGCGGGAGACAGTAGCCCGTTTCGGAGGAGTGGATATCCTAATAAATAACTCGGGTGGTCCCAAACCGGGGACATTCCGCGAGATCTTTGAGGAGGATCTGGATGACGCCTACAACGCGGTACTGAAATATAATATCCGGATGATCCGGCTTTGTTTGCCTTACATGGAAAAGAAAGGGTGGGGCAGGATTGTCAATATCACCTCGGTGACCGTAAAAGAACCGGCACCCAATATGGTACTTTCGAATATATTCCGTACTGCAGTAGCCAGTTATGCCAGAACCATCAGCAAGGAGCTAATTGCAAAAGGAATTACCATCAACAATGTGGCACCGGGTTATTTCCGAACCGACAGGGTGACACAACTGATGAAGGTACGCTCCGAAGTCGAAGGTATTTCTGTGGATGAGTATGAGCAGAAAGCAATTGAGGCTTTTCCGCACAAGCGCTACATGGATCCGCAGGAGCTGGGCAACATGGTGGCTTACCTCTGCTCGGACCAGGCGCGCTCCGTGAACGGCACCACGATCCAGATCGACGGCGGCCTGCTCAGCGGGTTACTTTAAATTAGTTGACTGTTTCGCTCATTGTATACA
>NZ_DCEN01000072.1:2086-54233 GCF_002316955.1 Proteiniphilum sp. UBA1028 | reverse complement strand
GTCTGCTTCACCTCTCTGTGCAGGATCAACAGCCCGATCAGGTTGGGCACCGTCATAAAGGCCACGGTAAGCATCGAGAGGTTCCAGATGATGATGGTGTCTATAAATGGTTCAAGGATGGCCACCATGCCTTCCGATTTTTTATCATATTTTCCTTTGATGATGCGGATGGCATGCCTGAAATAACGGATCTGTGGAAACTTTAGATAGAGGGTAAAGAAAAAACCGGTACCCAACAACAAGAAAATAAACCAGTTATTCCCGCCGATATATTGATGTAAAGTAGTGAAGAACGCATTGATTTGCTGCATAATAGAAGCAGTTAATGTGATATGAAACCAAAAGGCCAAAAATATGGATAATCTTTTAATTAATGAAAAATTACTTTAAATATTAAATTTATTCACTTGAGGGGCAATCTTTATTATCTTTGCGATAACTTTTTTATATAATCATCATGGATAGACGAAATTTTCTGAAAAAATCAGCTATTACGGCAACCGGTTTAAGTCTGACGCCATTAATGGGAAAACCCTTTTCCTCCCTGTATGGTCAGTCGGCACCAGGCAACAAAATTAAAATAGGCCTGATAGGTTGTCGGAATCAGGGATGGAGCAATCTCAAAACTTTTCTGCAGTATCCTACAGTGGAATGTATCTCGCTCTGCGATGTGGACGATCAGTGGCTCTACCAGCGCGCGGCAGAATATGAGAAACTCAAAGGTAATAAACCCGCACAGCTGGTGAAGGACTGGCGAAGGGTCATCGACAACAAGGATGTGGACATGGTGATCATTGGTACTCCCGACCATTGGCACTGTCTGCAGATGATTGCCGCCTGTGAGGCAGGAAAGGACGTATATGTGGAAAAACCGCTGGCCAATACCATCGAAGAGTGTGACCTCATGGTCAGGGCTGCACGGAAATATGACCGGATCGTGCAGGTGGGCCAGTGGCAACGTAGCGACCCGCACTGGGATGAAGCTGCGGCCTATGTGCAGAGTGGCGCACTGGGGCGCGTGAGAACCGTAAAGGTGTGGGCTTATCAGACCAGTAAGTGGACATTGCCTGTTGTCCCTGATTCGGCTGTTCC
Organism: Proteiniphilum sp. UBA1028; assembly: GCF_002316955.1. NCBI lineage: Bacteria > Pseudomonadati > Bacteroidota > Bacteroidia > Bacteroidales > Dysgonomonadaceae > Proteiniphilum > Proteiniphilum sp. UBA1028. The sequence continues at coordinate 53,141 of NZ_DCEN01000072.1, read as the reverse complement.
CGCCGGTGTGGATTATGACATGTGGCTCGGCCCGGCACCCAAACGCAATTTCAATCAGAATCGTTTTCATTATAACTTCCGCTTCTTCTGGGATTATGCAGGCGGGCTGATGGCCGACTGGGGAGTGCATCTGCTCGATTATGCCATGAAGGGGATGAATGCAGGGCTTCCTTCGTATGTTTACGGGGCCGGCGGGAAGTTCGGTTACCCCGATGATGCCATGGAAACACCGGATACGTTGATGGCGACCTACAAATATCCCGATTTTAATATTATCTGGGACCATGCCTGCGGGATCGGGAACGGACTCTTCGGATTGCGTGAAGGTGTTGCCTTTTTCGGAGAAAACGGTACGCTCATCCTTACCCGTAGCGGTTGGGAGGTTGTACCCGAACAAGCAGTCAACAGCCGTAATTTCCCATATTGCTATCCCTGTGACGATGAGAAAAAACCGAATACCCTTCGCATGGAAGCAATTGAAAAAAGAAAGGGCTCTGGCAAAGGCCTCTATCTACATGCGGGGAACATGCTCGAGTGCATGCGCACGCGTGAACTGCCCAATGCCGACATTGCCATTGGTGCCGAAGTGGCGAAACTCAGCCATCTGGCAAATATCTCCTGCAGAGTAGGTAGCGCCCTGAACTGGGACAATAAGACCGGCAAATTCATCGGTAATGAAGAAGCAAACCGCTTGATAATGGCAAACTACCGCGCTCCGTGGAAATTGCCAAAGGTCTAATGAGAGAGTTGTACAAGGGAGTGTCTGATCTTCCGTTTTGAAAAATAACAGGAAAGAGGGTGAATCACCGCGTGATTCACCCTCTTGTAATTGTGGTCAGCGAAGTTAATCGCATTTGTCAGAACCTGTTTACCCAAGCTTCAAAAGCCTGCATGTAATTGCGCAGGAAGGTTCTTGTTTCCTCTTTCAGCAATTTACCGTCTTCTCCGAACAGCGACATGGTGTTCCCGATATAGGCTTCAGGCTGTTGCATCATGTACACGTTTACAAAGACCATGGGTTGACGCAGCACGTGATTGGCTCCTTCCCCTCCGAGCGGACTGATGGAGCTGCTCACAATAGCGCCCGGTTTCCCGCCCCAGTTGTTTTGTCCATAGGGCCTTGAAGCCACGTCAATGGCATTTTTTAATACTCCCGGTATGGAACGGTTATATTCCGGTGTGAAAAAAAGATAACCATCGGCTTCTTTAATTTTTTTACGAAATTCAACCCACTCTGTCGGGGGATTCTGATCGAGGTCTTCATTATAATGTACCAGTTGTCCAATTTCTACCAGCTCCATTTCCAATGAATCGGGGGCCATGGCAATCATTTCTTTGGCCAGTTTCCTGTTATACGACTCTTTGCGTAAACTACCTACCAAAACAGCAATTTTCTTCTTTTTCATTTTTAAGTCTTGTTGATTGTTCGTTATTTCTTTTCCTAAAAGAACAAATGTTCTCTGCACCAATTAATTTTGCATTGGAAAATAATAACATCCGAAATCTTAATTTGTTTAATTGCTAATTTCGATGGGCCATTTTATGTAAGATTACCATTTTTTCTGGCCATAAAGATCAATTCTTCCAGCAATTCCTGTATTTTTCTCGGCCCTTTTTTAATCCCTTTCAGTGTTGTATGTACCTGCTCCGCGGTAATCTGCGCTTCCCGCCAGCTTGTTCCCTTGCTGTATGTATTCAGCAATACCGGCATAATCTTGTCTACAGATGATGCAAAAATAGCATCGGGCGTTTCTTCCTTTTCGAATTCGAGCCAGATGTCATAATACTCCTTCCCCTGATCGTAAGGCAACAGGCTGAATATCTTTTTTGCAGCCTGATTTTCCCTGTCGAACTTTTTTTTGTTGGCTTCCTCATCGAACATGAAAGTGTCACCTGCTTCAATTTCCACCAGATCGTGGATGGAGATCATCCTTACAATACGCTGCAGATTGAGCTCATGCTTGTTTTCGGTATATTCAAACAGCAGGAGTGCTGTCAGTATGGTGTGCCATGAATGTTCCGCCGTATTCTCCCGTCGTGAATCATCGGAAATATAGTTGCGGCGGATCACATTTTTCAGTTTGTCCGCCTCCAGGATAAAATCGATCTGCTGCTTCAATCTTCTGTTCATGAGTTTAAATTATTTAAGAGGTACCCGGTCATGGTAGATTTCTTCTGTTAATCCGATTCTCCTGTTTCTGTTTCAGGGAATTGGGTTTCTCTTCGTCTCTCAGGTTCCGTAGAAAATAATGAAAGGTGGTGTCGGGTTTCACCACAATCATTTGAAACTGGTGATGCGGAGGAACAATGACCGGCATGTTGTCGAGGGGGGTGGTTAGGATCCTCTCTTCGGTCATTCTCTCCTGACTCTTTTTCTTCAGGTATTTTTCCCATAGGGGGTTTGGAATGGTATCGCCGGGAAAAAAACGAAGCGTGTCGGCAGATGCAATTTTAAAAGGAGGCAAAGTGGATGAGACAGAGTCCCATGGCAATCTTTTTGGCTCTTCTTGTTGTGACATCAGATTCACGCCATAAAGCCCGAGCAGCAACGAAATCAGAATGAGCATTTTCATATCATGCGATTTAGGTATAACAAATATATGTTTTACGAATCACATTTCCAAACAGATTATCTGAAACGGGCAAAAAAGAGTTTCATTAGATCGGCACAGTCATCTGCCATAATTCCGGAGGTCACGCTAGTTTTGGGATGGAGCAGGTGAGGTGAGATACGCGAATATCCTCTTTTTTCATCCGGAGTGCCATACACTATTCGCGTTATCTGTGCCCACCGAAGTGCCCCCGCACACATGGGACATGGTTCCACCGTGACATAGAGTGTACAATCGGTCAGATATTTTCCGCCCAGAACGTCGGCGGCGGCTGTAATCGCCTGCATTTCGGCGTGGGCAGTCACGTCGTTCAGCATCTCCGTGAGATTGTGGGCACGGGCAATAATCCGCTGATTGGATACCACCACAGCACCAATGGGTATCTCATCCTTCTCAAAAGCCTTATGAGCTTCCTGAAGTGCTTGTCGCATGAAATATTCGTCGTCTAGCATCCGGCCATTTTTTTACTGCAATTCATATTCCTACCGCCGCATCTCGTTCTCTTCGAACAGGGTGGGGTAGTCCTGATCCATATTTTTAAGTATGTGATTGAGAACTGTCTCACGAAACCATCGTGATCGGTTGGTGATCTTGTATTTTTTTAGATAAAACCGGATTAGTTCGTGCTCATCATCGCTTAGCATGAACTCCGCCTTTTTTGTACGCGGTTTCCTCCTTCCCTGCAGCTTATAACTCTTCGTCCTCATTAAAACCATTGAATTTCCGGCGGAAAGCGCTCTGACCGAAAAAAACGAAAAACAGTCGCTTTCCCTTTGCTGGTACAAAAAAACAAAATATTTTCGCCAAAACGAAGTATTTACAACCTAAATTTGTATTTTTACGAAGTTATAAGGCTTTTCTGCCGTTAAAATAAGATGGCTGATCACAACGAACTGGGATGGAAAGGAGAAGAGGCTGCAGCGAACTATCTGGCCTCCAAAGGTCATCGTATTGTAGAGCGAAACTGGACTTTTCGTGGTTATGAAGTTGATATTATTTCGGAAGATGACGGATACATTGTTTTTGTGGAGGTTAAAACCCGCACATCGGCAGAGTGGGGCAATCCCGAAGATTTCATCGGCAAGCAGCGTATGCGACGTATGATCCATGCGGCCGGTCTTTATCTTAAAATGAATTGTGTGGATAAACCCGCCCGGTTCGATGTTGTAGCCGTAATCTGGAATAAACAACATTTTGAACTGCAGCATATTGAAGATGCCTTTTTGCCATTTTTGTAAGAGTGTCCCAAATGAACATAGAAGAGCTTTTTGATTATTGTCTGTCCATTGAAGGCGCCGAAGCTACCACACCCTTTGATGAGTCCACCATCGTGATGAAGGTGATGGGTAAGATGTTTGCCATGATTCCCACCGACACCGACCGGATAAGTATCACGTTGAAATGCAATCCCGAAAAAGCAATAAGGCTGCGTGAGAACTACGACTGTGTGGAAAGTGCTTTTCATATGAACAAGACGTACTGGAACACCATCTATCTGGACGGAGATATGCCGGAAAAAGAGATCAGAAAATGGATCCACCATTCCGTCAGGGAGGTGGTGATGAAATTACCCAAAAAACAACAACAGCAATATTATGGATCAGTTAAGTAAAGAGCGAATCACAATTCGGGTCGATGAGGTTGATTCTACCAACCTTTACCTGAAAAAAATTGCCCGCGAAGAGCATCCAGAAGAAGGGTCGCTTGTGATTGCCGAGTACCAGACCGGGGGGAGGGGACAAATGGGTACCTCCTGGTTCTCCACGAAGGGGGAAAACCTGCTGTTCAGCATGCTTCTTTATCCCAGTGAAGTAGTGCCAAACGAGCAGTTTATCATTTCACGCATCGCCTCCCTGGCCGTAAAAAATACGCTCGACCATTTTACCAACGATATCCGCATCAAATGGCCCAACGATATTTACTGGAAAGATAAAAAAATTGCCGGGATGCTTATAGAGAACGACATACAGGGAAAGTATATCGAAAATTCGGTCATCGGCATCGGCATCAATGTCAACCAGCAATTCTTTCCGACGGAACTGCCCAATCCCGTGTCGCTACGACAGATTGTCGGATCTGTACAGGATAGGGAGTACATCCTTGATGTGTTTATGCGTGAGTTCTTCCTGTTGTATCGTGATTTTCAGCAGGGCCGGAGAGAAGTCATTGAAGACGAATATATGCTCGATCTTTATCGCGTAAATGATTATTACTGGTTTGAAGACCGCGAGGGGAAATTCCAGGCTAAGATTGAAGACGTGTTGCCGTCGGGACACCTGATGCTGAGAACGCTGGAGGGTGATAATGTACGGAGGTATGCGTTCAAGGAGGTCGCTTTTGTCGAGTAAACCCGACAGCCGAATCCCGACCTCCTGATTCCGACAACGAATAAACTGACAATATAATAATATGCAATTCAAAAGAATATTACTGAAGCTTAGTGGTGAGTCGCTGATGGGCGGCAAACAGTATGGAATAGACGAAGTACGCATTGACGAATATGCGCAACAAATAAAAGAGGTGGCCCGCATGGGTGTGCAAATTGGAATCGTCATTGGTGGCGGTAACATTTTCCGGGGACTGAGCGGCACCTCTAAAGGATTCGACCGGGTGAAGGGCGACCAGATGGGAATGCTGGCAACCGTGATCAACAGCCTGGCACTAAGTTCAGCGCTTACCATACTGGGACAGAAGAATCGTGTTTTTACGGCTGTTCGCATGGAGCCCGTGGGCGAATTTTACGATAAATGGAAAGCCATTGACGCGATGGAAAATGGAGAGATTGCCATCATGGCCGGAGGAACAGGAAACCCCTTTTTTACCACCGATACGGCTTCTGCACTGAGGGGCATAGAAATCGAAGCCGACGCCATGTTCAAAGGGACCCGGGTTGATGGTGTGTATACGACCGACCCGGAGAAAGATCCGGCTGCCACCAAATTCCGGACCATCACTTTCGACGAGATGTATGACCGGGGGCTCAAGGTGATGGATCTTACAGCAACTACATTGTGCAAAGAGAATAACCTTTCCGTTGTTGTATTCGATATGGATACCGTGGGCAACCTGAAGAAGGTAGTTAATGGCGAAGATATTGGCACATTGGTTCATTTATAGGACCGTTAAGAATATTTTCACTATTTTTGTTCCCACAAACAACAAAATAAATTACCTATGGATACAACGACAATCAGAAAAGATGCCGAGGAGAAAATGCAGATGACCCTCGAATTTTTGGAAGAAACCTTTTCCCGCATCCGGGCAGGCCGTGCCAACCCGCATATCCTCGACGGGATACGCGTGGAGTATTACGGAAGCATGGTGCCCTTATCAAACGTGGCCACGGTGACCACGCCCGATGCGAAAACTATCCTGGTGCAGCCATGGGAAAAGGCGATGTTGAGGGTGGTGGAGAAAGCCATTCAGGACTCAGACGTGGGCATCACGCCTGAAAACAACGGCGAGATGATCCGGCTGGGTATACCTCCCCTAACCGAGGAGCGCCGCAAACAACTGGTAAAGCAGACCAAACAGGAAGCCGAGGAGGCCAAGATCAGCATACGCAATGCACGACGTGAAGGAATCGACGAGGTGAAAAAAGCGGTGAAAGAGGGCCTTCCCGAAGATATGGGAAAAGATGGCGAAAACGAGCTGCAGAAGCTCCACGACCTTTATATCAGGAAGGTGGATGAGAAGTTCGCCGGCAAGGAGAAAGAAATCCTCACCGTTTAATGGGACTGGGAGAAGAGGGAAGTGATCCGAAAGGCGTGAGGGGCAGGGTCATCAAGAATACCGGCAACACGTATCTTGTGCGAACTGCGAACGGAACCGATTTTGTTTGCATAGCAAAAGGGCACTTTCGCCTTAAAGGTATTCGCAGTACTAGTCCCGTGGTTGTGGGCGACATGGTTCTCATGAATGTAAATCCCGACGGTACCGCGTTCATCACCGATATTGAAGAGCGCAGCAACTATATTGTCCGCAAAGCTTCCAACCTCTCCAAACACACCCACATCCTGGCGGCGAATATCGATCTTGCGTTACTTTGCATTACGGTTCGCTATCCCGAGACCACCACGGTATTTATCGACCGGTTTCTGGTTACTGCCGAGGCATACACCGTGCCCGTTATCCTTGTATTCAATAAGATCGATCTGTATAACGAAGAGGATGACGCATACCTGGAGGCCTTGATCCGCCTATACTCCGTGATCGGTTACCGTTGTGTGAAAACATCCATGGTCACGGGAGAAGGACTGAATGAGATTGACGAAGCGACAAAAGGAAAAATTATCCTGCTGGCCGGTCATTCGGGCGTAGGGAAATCGAGCATCATCAATGCGTTGAAAGGGGAGTATGTGCAAAAAGTAGGTGAGATCTCCGATTATCACCACAAAGGAATGCATACCACTACCTACTCGGAGATGATTCAGCTGAACAACGGGGGATTTGTCATCGATACGCCCGGCATCAAAGGTTTTGGAACCATCAACATGGTGGCGGCAGAGGTGTCGCACTACTTTCCCGAGATATTCAAGGCCTCAGAAAATTGCAAATATTACAACTGCCTGCACCTGAACGAACCCGGCTGTGCCGTACAGAAAGCCGTCGAAGAACATCATATTAGCGAAAGCCGGTATCATTCCTACCTGAATATTCTGGAAGACACCGGCGATGGGAAATATCGGATATAACTATGCAGATCAGCGCGACATTCATCCTGATCCTGGAGATACTATACCTCCTCACGGTGGTGAGTATCGTGGTGGTGGTGATTTCGGAAAACCGGAACCCCATCAAGACGGTGGCATGGATAATGGCGGTTGTCTTTCTTCCGTTTGTCGGCATCATCTGGTATGCCTTCTTCGGACAGGACGCCACCAAAAAACATGTCATCTCCAAGAGGATGTACAGCAAGCTGAAAAAACGCCCGCTGGATGAGATGGAAACACCGGTGGAAGTGTTTGTTCCCAAAGAACACTCCAACCTGGTGAACTTGCTGAAGAACATGGACTATACACCTTTGCTGGGTGGCAACGACGTGAAACTCTTCACAAACGGGAAAGATAAATTCGATCATCTTTTTGCCGATATCGAGAAGGCAAAAAAACATATCCACGTGGAGTATTATGTCTTGCTTGATGATGAGATCGGGAGAAGGTTCCAGGAGGCGCTTATCCGCAAAGCCAAAGAAGGACTGGAGGTGCGCATCATCTACGATAGCTTCGGCTCCAGGAAAGCAAAGGAAAAGTTTTTTGAGGAATTTCGTATGGCCGGAATTGAATCGGAACCGTTTCTGAAACTTACCTGGTCGGCATTGACTTCGAGGCTAAACTACCGTACTCACCGGAAAATTATAGTGATAGACGGATGCATAGGATATACCGGAGGTATGAACATTGCCGATCGCTATATAAAAGGTATGGAATGGGGCTGTTGGCGTGATACCCACGCCCGTATCGAAGGCAAGGGGGTGCAGGGATTGCAGTCGGTCTTTCTGATTGACTGGTATTTTGTATCCCAGACACTGATCACTTCCCGCGACTATTTTCCCATGCTCGATAACTTTGGCAACTGTCCCATGCAGATTGTCAATAGCGGTCCTCTGAGCGAAGAGAACGAGATCTCATACGGTATTACCCAGGCAATTTACGAAGCACGCGAATCAATCTTTATACAGACTCCCTATTTTTTACCGCCCGATGCAATGGTTCATGCACTCCAGGCTGCTGCTATGCGGGGAGTGGATGTGCGGCTGATGACTTCCCTGCGCTCCGACGTGCCATTGGTGCAGGTTGCCTCACACTCCTATTTCAAGGAGATGCTCCATACGGGCGTAAAAATATACCAGTACAAAAAAGGATTTCTCCATTCAAAAATGATGATTTTTGATCATTCGCTCACCCTGATTGGATCGGCCAATTTCGACTCACGTAGTTTTGATCAGAATTTTGAAGTGGAGGCTTTTATCTACGACGACCAGCTGGCGCAACAAGCGGAGAATATCTTTGCCGAAGATCAGCGCCATTGCGATCAGATATCGCTCAGGGAGTGGTCGAAACGTCCCGTAATGAAACGCTTTATTGAATCATTGTTGCGGCTTTTTGCCCCGTTGTTGTGAGGATGCAAGACATAAAACGCAAAAAAAAGAGTAAGACGCAGGAAAATGCAAAGAGAAAATATGGAACGAATTTTTCTGATCGGCTACATGGGGTCAGGTAAGACAACAGTGGGTAAACGTTTGGCCAACTCTTTGTCCCTTGAGTTTATCGACCTGGATGCCTACATTGAAAACAAATACAGGAAAACAATCGCAACCCTTTTTGCTGAGAAGGGTGAGATGGAATTCAGGAAAATTGAGAGGCAGTCGTTGCATGAGGTGGCAGTATTTGAAAATGTGGTTGTTTCCACGGGAGGAGGGGCACCTTGTTATTTCGACAATATGGAGCTGATGAACAAGACAGGTACCACCATCTATATTAAGGCTCACCCGGAGGAGCTCGCTGCCAGGCTGCTGGCTTCGAAAACGGTGCGTCCGCTCATTGCGGGAAAACCGAAAGAGGAACTTATCCCCTTCATTGCGGAACATTTGGCGCAGAGAGAGTGTTATTACAATGATGCACAAATTGTTTACCATACCGACCGTATGATTACCAGGAAGGATATCCATTTAATAGTATGCGGCATTGAGGAGTTACTGAGAAAGAGAGATGAACAATGATACAGGATCCCCAAAAAATCACGTCGTTTGTCGTACGTGAATTACTTCTGAAAGCAGAAAAGCAGAAAACTTCCCTGGTGATTGGAGTGCCCAAAGAAAATCAGGAGGTGGAGAGAAGGCTCGCGCTTACTCCCGAGACCGTCTCTTTGCTGGTGTCGTCCGGGCACAGGGTGTTGCTTGAAGCCGGAGCAGGTCATGCGATCAACTACTCCGACAGCTATTATGCCGAGTCGGGGGCGGAAATTGTGGGGACAGCCATGGAGGCCTTTCAGGCTGACCTCATTCTGAAGGTGTTGCCTCCCACACTGGAGGAGGTACTGATGATGCGGCAGAGAAGTACCGTCTTTTCGTTTCTCTACCTTCACCGGCTCTCCACTCCCTTGCTGGAGCTGATGTCGGAGAAGAAGATCAATGCCATGGCCTACGAATTGATTTGTGATGATTCGGGCGTATCACCCTTTGTAACCTCTGTTTCTGAGATTGAGGGAGCATGCTCCATCACCCTGGCGGCCGAATTGTTGAGTAACGTTCACGGAGGAAAGGGTATCCTGTTGGGAGGCATTCCCGGAATCTCCCCTACAGAGGTGGTAATCATTGGTGCAGGTGTAGCCGGCACCATGGCAGCACGCGCCGCCTTGGCAATGGGAGCATCGGTGAAGGTGTTCGACGACGATATCGGCAAATTGCGTGCCATCCGGCATGAGCTGGGGGGGGCGCTTTTCACCTCCACCCTTCAGCCCAACGTCCTTAGAAATGTATTTCGCTCTGCCGATGTGGTGATCGGTGCCATGCAATATATCAACAAAACCAATTTTTACCGTATCTCTGAAGACCTTATCCGGGAGATGAAGAGGGGAGCCCTCGTCATTGACCTGCGCATGGCGCAGGGTGGATGTTTTGAGACGACCATGGAAGCTTGCCTCCCCAGTCATCCGGCCATCTTCGAAAAGTTTGGTGTACTTCATTTCTGTGAAATGAGCCTCAGTTCGCGTGTGGCGCGTACCGCCTCCATAGCTTTGAGCAACATTTTTATCTCTCTTTTTACCTCCATGGGTGACTGCGGAGGGGTAGATCATTTTGCACGGTTCGACCGAGGCTTTGCCTCCGGCTTTTACCTCTATGCCGGAAAAATGGTCAACTCCTACGTGGCCAATCATTTCAATTTCCCGGTATCGGACATCGGCCTCTTTCTGCACGGGTATTAAAATCAAACCACAGTCCCCGGAGTCAACGAACTTTCCTTTTTCAGACGGGATGGCTAACTGGTTCTCTGTTTGGTGAGTAGAGATGTTGCGCGACCCATACCTTGTAGCGAGAAGCCTGTTTTGTGATTATTTAACTATATGAGTGCAATTTTTTACCTCGTTGATTCATCATATATAGAAAGGTCCCGTTACTTTTTATATTAGAATAATTGATACTATGCAAGTAAGAGTTTTATGCCTGTTGTTTGTTGTTCTTCTGTTGGGCTGTAATTCGGAGAATACGTTTCTTGATGATACACCCGGAGAGGTGCTTATGTTGAAGGTTGATTATATCACAAACCGCTTTGAAGGAGGGGGCGAATTACGCTTTTCGCAAAAGGCGGATAACTTTACAATAGGCTATGAGTATAAGGAGCCCGCTGATTTCGGCTATGTGAAATTGAGATACGAAGAGTTGAACGAACCCCTCTTTGAAGGTTCTATTCATTGGATGGGGTTGGGAGAAATGAAATATCCGGAAAAGCTGGAGCCGGCCGGTAAGTTCAATCATGTTCTGACGGAGGATTTTGTTTATCCCGTCAATGGATTTGAGAATGTTTTCAATCCCTACAATATGGATTTGAAATACGAGGATGCATGGTTTGCCGTCCAGGGCTTGGTAAAGGCGAGAGAATACCTGAGAGCGAATCCCTTGCAAAAAGTAAAAATATTCCTCTATACACCCAGCGTAGGGGTAGGGAATCCCGAAAATTGGGACTGGATCATTTATTTGAACAGGTGACCGTGATGCTGTCCGTGGATGCGTTTTTAAAAACGCTTCTGCAGGATCCTGTACCAGGTAAATAAAATAATTCCCTTAAAGAAAGAGGTGATGGAGATGGCCCACCAGACGCCTGTCACCCCTATACGCGCACCCAGAAAGAGCGCCAGCGGGATACGCAGTGTGTTGAACACCATGCTGATGATGGCCGGAGGGGTGGTTTTGCCCAGGCCGTTGAACATACCCTGCGTGGTAATCTCCAGCATCATGAAGAGCTGCGAAAAGCCCAGAATCATCAGATAGGCACCTCCCGCCACATAGGCTTCCCTCTCCTGCACGAAAAGCGAGAAAATTTCTTTTCCGAACAATACAAATGACACGGTCACAACCACTCCCAAGGTGCCCATCATCATCAACGTATAGCGGAAGGCGCGGTTGGCGCGCTGCATCTTGTTGGCTGCATAGTTTTGCGCCACAAAGCTACCCAGCGCCGTGGAGAAGCCATTGGAGGTGTTCCAGGTGATCCCTTCCACCTGGCCGCCAATAGATTGACTGGTGATGCCGAGGTGTCCTCCGTACACCGATGCGGTACGGGCCAGATTCATGTTGATAAAGGCGAAGTAGACATTCATCGCTGCTACGGGCAATCCCAACTTCAGAATATTAACCGTGTACTTTCTATGGGGACGGATCAGAAAACGGAAGTGTCCCAGCAGGCCATTTCTTCGCTTCAGATGGAAGACGAAAAGCAGCAGGATCACTCCTTGTGACAGAACGGTAGCAAGTGCTGCCCCCTTTACCCCCATCGCCGGGAAAGGACCAATTCCAAAAATCAAAAGAGGATCAAACACAATATTGATCAGGAGTCCGGTGGCATTAAAATAAAAAGGGATGTCACTTCGTCCCGAGCCAATGTAGATGCCGGAAAAATTGAGAATCAGAAACATGACCGGTATCCCGGTCGCAATGACCTTGAGGTAACCTGCTGCTTCGAGCGAGATGCTGCTTTCTAAGTTGTAAAAAGATACATAAGGGTGCGGGAAGAAAAAGAAGAAAATACCGAAGGCGAGACCCAGCACCCATGCAAGAGTCGTGGTGTGAGAGGCATAGATCGATGCCAGGGCGGGCTTTTGGGCGCCGATGGACTGGCCAATGGAGATCTCGGCACCCACCTTGGAGATCAGCGCCACGGAGTTCATCATCCACATAAGCATTCCCACGGAGCCCACGGCGGCGACCGATTTGCTCCCCAGCCTTCCTATCCACAGAATATCCACCAGGTTGTAGGCCATCTGGATAAAGCTGATCGCCATCAACGGGAGTGCCAGCGTGGTCAGCTGCCGGAAAATATTCCCTTGTGTAAGGTTGCGCACGGAAGGCTTAGAGGATGTCGTTTTATTCACCGTTTTTTTTGAGAAGTTCTTGCAATAAAAAAGGAAGCAACCTGATGGGTTGCTTCCTTTTGAGAGCGGAAGACGGGACTCAAACCCGCGACCCTCAGCTTGGAAGGCTAATGCTCTATCAACTGAGCTACTTCCGCGAAAAATGATTCTGACTAGCCGCTTCGCTGACCGGCCGATTGTTCGGCATCGAATTGTTGAATTCTCAAATCATCGAATCGGAATTGTGTGGGCAGTGATGGATTCGAACCACCGAAGGCGTAAGCCAGCTGAGTTACAGTCAGCCCCATTTGGCCACTCTGGTAACTGCCCTTTTTTCGAACGGCAAAGATACAAAAAATTATTGATATTTCCCTTTGAGAGCGATCATTTTTAATGCTGTGATCGCTGCCTCGTCCCCTTTATTTCCGTGTCTGCCGCCTGCTCTCGCTTTTGCCTGATCAAGCGTGTTGGTGGTGAGCAATCCAAAGATTACGGGAATATCCTGTGTGAGATTCAGTTGTGTGGTTCCGTCGGTTACGCTGTTGCAAACAAAGGTGAAGTGGGGCGTCTCCCCCTGAATGACGCATCCCAGAATGATCACACTGTCCACGTTTGCTTTTTCGATCAGCAGCTTTGCCCCGTAGGTAAGTTCAAAACTTCCGGGCACATGCTCTATCACAATGTCGTCACTTGAAACACCGAATTTCACCAGTGTATCGAAGGCTCCGCGTAGCAGGTTGCCGGTTACGGATGAGTTCCATTCCGATACCACTATCCCGACACGTTTTCCATTTCCGCTGGGAACCGATTGTGGGTCGTAGGACGAAAGATTATTTAGTTCGGTTGCCATCTGTTTACTTTGATTCTTTCAGCAATTCGGCCTGTTTGATGTACTTGTCGGCCTCCTGTGCTTCGGGGGTGTTGATATAATTTTCTTTGATCCGGGTGAAGGTCTCGATGGATTTGTCATAATCAGCCAGGCTCAGGTAGGCTTCGCCTGCCTTTTTCAGATAAATAGGGGTCAGCATCTGGTCGTCTGCTCCTTTAGCGGCCTTCAGGAAAAAAGAGATGGCTTCGGCGGTGTTGCCCATGTTCATGTACACATCACCGATAGCGCCGGTGATGGCAGGGGTGATCAACAAATCGCCACCTTTGAATTTTTTCAGGTGCTCCAGTGCCTTTTCGTTGTTGCCGAGACGATTGTAGGCGATGCCAGCGTAGGCGCGGGCTAAGTCAGCAGTCCGGGTACCTTTGTACTGGGTGATCACGGCTTCAAAACCTGTATAATCATTGCCATTGCCAAAAAGCGCCAGAGAGTCCTGCCCCTCCTGGAAATAACGCTCACCCTTGAAGATGGCTGTCTGTGCTTTCTCGTTACGAGGCATCTTGTATAAATAATGGTATGCCATAAAAGCTCCTACCAGAACAATGACAATGAGCAACCCTGTTAAAATGGTTTTTTGATTCTTCTCCAGAAACTGTTCCGATGTGGTTAAGGCTTCTCCGATATTCTCGAAATTCTTTTCGGCTTTCGACTCGTTTGTTTTTTTTGCAGACATGATCGTTGAAAAAATGTGACGTTATTTTTTGAGATGCAAAAGTAATGGTTTTTAAATGATAAATAAAATTTAAAAGAGTGTTTTTTATAAAAACAACACGCCCGATTAATCTTTTTCGTACGTTTGCAGTCATAGAAGCAGTTGCAGGTATTTTTTGTCAATGAAAATACACCGATGTAACATAACGGCCTTTTGTCCGTCTTAATAAGAAAAGAGCCCGAGAGATTGAAATGAGTAAAATAACTACTTATATGAAAAAATATATACTGACATTAGTTGTGCTGACTATCAGCCTAATGCATGTTGAGGCGCAGGTCGACGCCGTCTTTGTGAACGTGCCGGTGGTAAACGGAAAAGTAATCTTTGAACAGTTTATCCTGGCTGACCAGCTGAGTGGCGCAAGCCAGCGTTATGCAAAGCTGCAAAACTGGACGAAAAAAAACTTTACCGGAAATCCCCTGTTGTCCGGTATTCGTTTCGATGATAAAGCCCAAACAGTCACTGTGAGCTCGAAGGCCGAATTGCAGCTGCCGGCAAATAAAGCGGGTGTGCGGGAAAACATGATCATGAGTTACCGGTTTGATGCCACCATCACCAATGCCGGCTGTATACTTGTTGTACGTGACATTACCTATCAGAAGGCCCGCAAAGAGGAGGGCTCGTTCTTTCCCAAAATTTATGTTGCCGAGGAGACCATTACCGATCAGGCGGTGGGGATCAGCGGTGATGAAAGTGAGCTGAGAAACAACCTGCGGAAGGAGACCCTTCTGTTGCTGAACAGGCTCTATGCCGATCTTTTGGGAGCATTTTGAACGGAATAACAGACGGCTTGTATGGCCCTCAAGTTTGTTGTTTTTGGAGGCAGCCTCTTTCAATTTTCCAAAGGTGGTTTAAAATGCAATACGAAGTTGTTCCCGGCAGAAATAGCTGATTCTGTCAAAATTATATCAAAATTAATTTGCCGGAAACTTTGGTAAATTAAAAATATATGCTTAATTTTGCGCCCTGATTTGTCGGGAAGATTGCGTTCCGAAGAGAAAGTAAACAATAAATACACAATATAGCAATGTCTAAGATTTGTCAAATAACAGGAAAAAGAGCAATGGTTGGAAACAACGTTTCTCACTCTAACAAGAAGACGAAACGCAAATTCAACGTCAATTTGTTCACGAAGAAGTTCTATTGGGTGGAAGAAGATTGCTGGATCAGTTTGAGTATCTCGGCGTCCGGATTGCGCACCATCAATAAGATTGGATTGGATGCAGCCTTAAAACAAGCTGCTGCGAAAGGATTTTTAAACGCATAACGAGAAGGAGAAGCAGCAATGGGAAAAAAAGTAAAAGGTAACAGGGTGCAGGTGATCCTGGAATGTACGGAACACAAGGAGAGCGGTATGCCCGGCACATCCAGATACATTACGACCAAAAATAGAAAGAATACGACCGAGCGTCTGGAATTGAAAAAATACAATCCGGTGCTCAAAAGAATGACTGTTCACAAAGAAATAAAGTAAAAACAGGATAAACTATGGCAAAGAAAGCAGTTGCGGGATTCCGCGATAAAAATACAACCACAGGGCGCAGTCACACCAAAGTTATCAAGATGGTGAAGTCACCAACTACGGGTGCGTACAGCTTTAAAGAAGAGATGATTCTGAATGATCAGGTAAAGGATTATTTTTCGAAATAAAGATTACCCGCTGAGTTTTTCTCCGTCCCTCCCGGGCAAACAGGTTTGTTTCGGTTTGCTCACGAGAGAACTCGTTAAAAATACATAAAAGCTTCCCTGTGCCTCAACACAGGGAAGTTTTTTATTGACTATTTTGTAGTTTTGCAGATAATCCGTTGTCTGCTTCAAGTAAACCGAACTGAAGATTAATTGACATTCATCGTTTAAACATTCACTGCTTTATGGGCTTTTTTGACAGATTCACGAAAGGGAAAAAAGAAACACTCGATAAAGGTCTTGAAAAAACAAAAGAAAATATTTTTTCAAAGATCACCCGGGCCGTAGCCGGAAAATCAAAAGTCGACGACGAAGTGCTCGACGAGCTGGAGGAGATACTGGTGACCTCCGACGTGGGTGTGGAGACAACACTGAAGGTGATTGACCGGATCGAGGAGCGCGTGGCGCGTGATAAATACGTGGGGACCGATGAGCTGACTGCCATCCTTCGCGACGAGATTGTCAATCTTCTCACCGAAAACAATAGCGAAGACCTGGCAGAATTTACGGTGCCCGAAGATAATAAGCCCTATGTGATCATGGTCGTGGGCGTAAATGGCGTTGGCAAAACCACTACCATCGGGAAGCTGGCACACCAGTTCAAACAGAAGGGGTTGTCGGTCTACCTGGGTGCCGCTGATACTTTTCGTGCTGCCGCCGTGGAACAGCTCGATGTATGGGGCCGGAGGGTCGACGTGCCTGTGGTGAAGCAAAAGATGGGAGCAGACCCTGCCTCTGTTGCATTCGACGCGGTGAACTCAGCGAAAGCGCACAATGCCGATGTGGTGATCATTGATACTGCCGGCCGTTTGCATAACAAGGTGAATCTGATGAACGAACTGACCAAGATCAAGAATGTGATGGGAAAGATCGTCCCCGATGCACCGCACGAAGTGCTTCTCGTCCTGGATGGCTCAACAGGACAAAATGCTTTTGAGCAGGCGAAGCAGTTTACTGCCGCCACCGAAGTCACGGCACTGGCCATTACCAAGCTCGACGGTACCGCCAAGGGTGGGGTGGTGATCGGCATCTCCGATCAGTTCAGGATCCCGGTAAAATACATCGGACTAGGCGAAGGCATGGACGACCTGCAGGTGTTCCGGAGAAAAGAGTTTGTGGATTCGTTGTTTGGGGGGTAATTGAATTGAGGGCGTTGATATCCATCATATGATTAAAAACAAAATAGATGTGGTGACACTGGGTTGCTCCAAGAACCTGGTCGACTCGGAGTTGCTAATGCGTCAGCTTGTGGCCAACGGCTATACAGTTGCACACGACCCGGAAGAAGCGAAGGGTGAAATAGCTGTGATCAATACCTGCGGCTTTATCGGCGATGCGAAAGAGGAATCCATTAACATGATCCTCTCTTTTGCCGAGGCAAAAAAGAACAACAGACTGAAAAAGCTTTTTGTGATGGGGTGTCTCTCGGAACGCTACCGTCGGGAGTTGACCGAGGAGATCCCCGAAGTGGATAAGTTTTATGGAAAATTCGACTGGAAAGCGCTGATTGCGGACCTTGGAAAATCTTATAACAAAGAGCTGGAGTACGAACGTTCCCTTTCCACCCCCGCACACTACTCCTATGTGAAGATATCGGAAGGGTGTGACAGAACCTGTTCTTATTGCTCCATCCCGCTGATTACGGGAAAATACAAGTCACGCCCCATGGAACAGATCGAAGAGGAGATCCGTCGCCTGGTGGCCAGCGGGGTGAAAGAGTTTCAATTCATTGCTCAGGACCTCACCTATTACGGACTCGATCGCTACAGGGCGATGAAGCTGCCTGAACTGGTGGAGAGAGTGTCCGACATTGAAGGAGTGGAATGGATCCGGCTTCATTATGCCTATCCGGCACACTTTCCCAAAGATCTGCTGCGTGTGATGCGCGAGCGCGAGAATGTCTGCAACTACCTCGATATCGCACTGCAGCATATCAGCGACAACATGTTGAAAATTATGCGGCGCAACATCACCCGGCAAGAGACCATCGACCTGATACAGCATATCCGGGACGAAGTGCCGGGCATCCATCTGCGCACCACCATGATGGTGGGACACCCCGGCGAAACCGAAGCCGACTTTGAGGAGTTGTTGGGATTTGTCGGAAAAACGCGTTTTGAACGCCTTGGGGCATTTCCTTACTCCCACGAAGAAGATACATATAACGACAAGCACTATGTCGACGATATACCTGCCACGGTGAAGCAGGAAAGAATGAATACACTGATGGAGCTGCAGGAGGAAATTGCCCTTTCTGTGAACGAAGCCAAAATAGGAAAGACCCTGAAGGTGATCATCGACAGAGAAGATCCCGATTATTACGTTGGACGTACTGAGTTCGATTCCCCGGAAGTGGACGGAGAGGTACTGATATCAAAAGAGCGACCACTGACGGTCGGTAATTTTTATGAGGTCTCAATCCACGATGCCCTGCCCTTCGACCTGATTGGCAGCCTGAATTGAGAGTCCTTTCCGGTTTTGGACCCCTCCCGGATTTAAAATATTTTACATAGCATGACAAACGAAGACCTTATTGCCAAACTTGTACAACTCCTCGGATGGACAGAAGCTGAAGCTTCCCGGGCATTGGATACGATGATTGCCGTGATGAAAACTGAATTGGAAGAAAATAACCCTGTTATCATCGACGATTTTGGAAAATTTTTTACCCACAAACAATCAGAATATATTCTTATTGACAGGGAAACGAAAGAACGGTATCTCATGCCTCCGGCAGTGGGGGTGGTGTTTGAATCTCTTGTAGAGAAAAATGAGGAGGCTTTGACTTTCAATCTTTTTTTCACGCCGGAAGATTCCCTGAATGATTCAGTAAACAGCTCCTTCTCCTACTTTGAGCCTGCCTTGCTCAACGAGGGAGTACAAATTCCGGGAATTCCGGAAGTGGTTGCCGGAGAGGTCGATGAGGTCGGACAGATAGGAGATGTTGAGCAAGCCGGACAGCCTGAACAGAGTGAACAGATTGAAGTAACCGGGGAGGTTGAGGAGCTTGAGCAGGCCGCACAGATTCAGGCCGCACAGATTGAAGAGATCGAGAAAACAGCGGAGGTTAAACAAGCCGAACAGGGTGAAGAGATTCCGGAGACAAAGGGTTTGGCGCAGGTTGAAACAATCCCGCAGGCCACACATTCTCCACAGATCAGACAGGCCGGAAAAGCAGAGCCAAACAGGCATAAAAGGACAAAACGCAAAAAGACAACCGCATTGTGGATCCCTATTATGGGAGGAGTGGCAATTGCATTGGCAGCTCTTTTTTTTTTCAGAGGCCTTCAACCCGGGGAAAGTGAAATAATTGCCGGATACCTGCCCGGAACAGAAGCCGAAAAGGTTATCATCCCTCCATCAGATACCTTTTTACATGCATCGCCCGGAACCAACGCCGTATATGGCGCCTCCCGCACCGAAGAAGCAAAAAACAACCTTCCGCAAAGAGAAGCGGAAAAAATCCGACTCGGTGAAGGCAAAACGTTGCGTCTGCTGGCGCTGGAGCTGTTTGGAAACAGGGAGTTTTGGGTCTATATTTACCTCGAGAACAAGAAACAGATCATAAATCCCAACCGCGTACCCGCCGGCACAGAACTGATTATTCCCGATACATCAACATACGGCATTGATGCCGGTGACCCACGGTCGGTCTCCAAGGCAAAAGAGGAGGGTGAACGTGCCTTGGGCAACTTATAGCAGATCGTGTTCTTTTGCGTTGCCAAGCAATATCCCTGTTTTCTCTATTGACATATAAGGGAAAAAACGTATATTTGAATTCTTCTTAAAAATAGATGAAGTATCTTTAAAAATATATATTACGATGACGAAAACGAATACCTTATTATTGTTTTTATTGATCCTGTTATCGGCATGCAATGGCGGTTCATCCCGGGGATCCGGGAAAGACGATCCCCACCGGTACGTAATCAAAACAGATGTCCCCGCACGACCCGCGGGACAAAAAGATGTACTCGGTCTGGTTACGCCTAGACTGGATACAGTGCGCGTGGGCTTTATCGGCCTGGGTATGCGTGGACCCGGGGCTGTGCAGCGTTTCACACATATCCCGGGGACAAAGATCGTTGCTCTCTGCGACCTGCATGCCGACAGGGTGGAGGAAACACAAACAATCCTCGACAAGGCCGGATTGCCCCGTGCGGCTGACTATAGCGGAAGCGAAGAGGCCTGGAAGAAACTTTGTGATCGTGATGATATTGATCTGGTCTATATTGCTACCGACTGGAAACGGCATGCCGAGATGATGATCTACGCCATGGAGCAGGGTAAACATGTGGCCTGCGAAGTGCCGGCTGCCATGACTCTCGACGAAATCTGGTCGGTCATCAACACCGCCGAGAAAACACAGAAACATGCTATGCAGCTGGAAAACTGTGTGTATGACTACTTTGAATTAACCACCCTCAATATGGCACAACAGGGCCTTTTTGGGGAGGTCCTTCACGCGGAAGGAGCCTACATCCACAACCTGAGAGACTTCTGGGGGTATTACGAAGGCGACTGGCGAATGCAGTACAACAAGGAGTTCCGTGGCGACGTCTATGCCACGCACGGCATGGGACCTGCTGCGCAGGTACTGGATATTCACCGGGGCGACAAGATGAACCTGCTCGTGTCGATGGATACCAAGCCGGTAAATATTCCTGAATACCTGATCGAAGTGAGGGGGATGGAGCGCGACAGCGCCTATCAGTTTGCCAACGGACAGCACACCATGACCATGATCCGAACCGAAAAGGGGAAGACCATTCACATCCAGCACGATGTGGCATCGCCGAGACCCTACAGTCGTATGTATCAGGTGAGCGGAACCAAAGGTTTTGCGAACAAATATCCCAAT
Organism: Proteiniphilum sp. UBA1028; assembly: GCF_002316955.1. Classification (NCBI taxonomy): domain Bacteria; kingdom Pseudomonadati; phylum Bacteroidota; class Bacteroidia; order Bacteroidales; family Dysgonomonadaceae; genus Proteiniphilum; species Proteiniphilum sp. UBA1028. The sequence goes on along the minus strand of NZ_DCEN01000072.1, from coordinate 32,316 downwards.
CAGGGCTATGCGCTGGAGGCCGAAATGGTGGATGAGAGCGTGACGCCCGACCACGAAAATCTCAACTCTCACTCCTACGTCTCCGACGAGGTGAAAGATGCCTTGATGGTAAAATACAAACACCGCATACATCGGGAACTGGAAGAGAAAGCCAAAGAGGTAGGCGGCCACGGCGGCATGGACTTTATCATGGACTACCGGCTTGTCTACTGCCTGCAAAACGGACTGCCGCTCGATATGGACGTGTACGACCTGGCCGAGTGGTGCTCGCTGGCCGAGCTGAGCCGTATCTCTCTCGAGAACAACAGCGCCCCGGTGGAAGTGCCCGATTTTACACGCGGCAACTGGAACAGGATTCAGGGATACAAGCACGCCTTCGTTGAATGAGGGCTTATCCGGAAATGACCAGATAAAAAAGCGGGCTTTTTCACAGGCCCGCTTTTTTACGACTGGTCAAATGAATGTGTGGGTTGTGGTTCACAAATGGCCTCTTTGTTTCAAAAGGGCTGGTAGCTGGCTTGGCTCATCGGCCACGGGGACACCGGCGGCTTCGAAGGCGGCAATCTTTTCGGCGGCGGTACCCGTTCCGCTGGAGATGATGGCACCGGCATGTCCCATCTGTTTGCCCGGAGGTGCCTGTTGTCCGGCAATAAAGACGGCAACGGGCTTCGTAACATGCTCCCGGATATAGGCTGCTGCACGCTCTTCCGCATCGCCACCTATCTCACCGATCAACGCAATCGAGTCGGTTCCCGGATCGTTTTCAAACATTTCCAGTAGCTCATTGTAATAAAGGCCTACCACCGGATCCCCTCCCACACCCACTGCCGTGGATTGACCCATACCCTTCGCTGTGAGATTGTACACCACCTCGTAGGTCAGCGTGCCACTGCGGCTGATTACGCCCGTGCCACCCTCGCGGAAGATCATGGAGGGCATAATCCCCACCAGGCTCTTTCCCGGTGAGATCAGTCCGGGGCAGTTGGGACCGATCAGGCTGGCACCCTTGCGCCGGATATAGCTGTAGGCTTCCACCACATCGAGCGTGGGAACACCTTCCGTGATACAGACAATCAGTCTGATTCCTGCGTCGGCAGCCTCCATCATGGCATCTTTCGCAAAGGCTGCGGGAACAAAAATCACCGACGCGTTGGCACCTGTTTCCTTTACGGCATCTCTTACCGTATTAAATACCGGAATGCCCTGCACCATCTCACCTCCTTTGCCGGGTGAAGTCCCGCCGACCACATTCGTACCGTACGCTTTCATTTTCGATGCGTGAAAACCGCCATCACGTCCCGTTATGCCTTGCACAACGAGCCTTGTATCTTTGTTTATCAGAATACTCATACCCTATTTGTTTTCAGTCTTGATATTGTTTTGCCAGCTCTACCGCTCTGCGCGTGGCGTCACCCATGGTCTCCGCCACATGAAAGTGGGTGCCTCTAAGCAGGGCGCGTCCCTCCTTTTCGTTGGTCCCGGTGAGACGGATCACGATGGGTATCCCGGTCTTGATCTGTTTGAAAGCCTCCAGCAGACCGCTGGCCACGTCGTCGCACCGGGTGATGCCTCCAAAGATGTTGATCAGCACCACCTTCACGTTTCTATCACCCAGTAGCAGCTTCATCGCCTCAATCACCTTGGTGGGATTGGAGCTTCCGCCAATGTCGAGAAAGTTGGCCGGATTGCCGCCATAAAGCTTGATCATGTCCATGGTGGCCATGGCAAGGCCAGCGCCATTCACCATGCACCCAATATCTCCACCCAAATGAACATAGCTGAATCCTTTGCTTTTGGCACTCTGCTCCTTCTTCTCCTCCTCGGTCGGTTCGTTGAGCAAAGCGATCTTCGGATGGCGGTAAAGCGCGTTGTCGTCGAAAGTCATCTTCGCGTCAATTGCCACAATAGCGCCCTCTTTTGTCAGTACCAGCGGATTAATCTCTGCCAGGGAAGCATCATTTTCCACAAATAAGCTGTACAGCTTCTGGAATATGGTTGCTGCCTGTCGAACCAGCCCGATTTCGTCGAACAGCTTGAAGGCTGCTTCACGGGCCAGGTAATCGGGAACACCCACCGAGGGGTCGATCGCAAACTTGTGAATCTTCTCCGGCATAGTTCTTGCCACCTCTTCTATGTCCATCCCCCCCTCCCTGCTTAACATCAGAATGGCCGATTTGGTGCTCCTGTCTACCACATAGCTGACGTAATACTCCCTGTCAATATTTACGGCTTGGCCCACCAGAATGCGATCGACAATAAATCCCCTGATATCCATACCCAGAATGGCAGCGGCGTGTCGGCGCAGTTCTATCTCATCGCCGGCCAGCTTTACGCCGCCTGCCTTGCCTCTGCCACCGGTGTGCACCTGTGCCTTGACAATAACCTTTTGCGAGTCCAGCTGTTCGTACGCCTTTACTGCATCTTCCACAGAGCGGCACACAATGCTTTTGTCTACAGGGATCCCATAGTTTGCAAAGATCTCTTTTGCCTGATATTCATGAATCTTCATACGATAATTTTTTATAAAATGGCTTCCTCTATGTTGTTACAGGGTGTCGATTAGAAAAATGAAACGTATGATCCCGTTAAATTGTTTAACAAAAGAATGAAAAAGAGACCTTCACACCGGAAATCCGTGCAACGACTGTCCAATCCGTACGTTTCGCATAATAATAGTGATCTGCAACGGTATCGCCAGCAGGCAGATATTTCAATTGCATGTTGTGGGTATTCAATGCCACAGAAATGGTAATTTCATGGGATTGATCTCCACCCTGTTTTTATTTTCCTTTGTCCCCTGTAATTATTATCTCAAAAGAATCCGGAGTGAGCCATTGTGATTACTCCGGTGCTACCTCAAAAAAGATTGTAACAAATGAAAAAAAAATTGGTTATCTTGCTGATGAGCCTCCTGGCAGGCTTCGGTGAATCATTTTCACAAGAAAACAACATATTTACGGGAACAGTCGTGGACGAAGAGAATCAGGAACTCACCGGCGCCACTGTCTACCTGGAAGAACTGGGTATCGGCGACGATACCGATGCATATGGAGCCTTCCACATTGGCAACGTGCCGGGAGGAACACATGCTGTCGTGGTAAGCTACGTGGGCTATAAGCCGGTCACAAGGGAAATCACTTTTCCCCGGGGGGAGACACGGCAGGATACCTTCCAGCTGGAACGCGACGAACAGGTATTGGTGGAGGTAGAGGTGTTCGGCAGGCGCAGGGAGCGGCCGGAGAAGATGGATGTCCTTCTGCGCATCCCGCTCCGCCTGGACGAGCAGATACAGAGTATCTCGGTGATCTCGCAGAAGATGCTGACCGACCAGGGCGTACTCACGTTACATGATGCTGTGCGAAATGCACCGGGAGTGGGCACCTTCGCTACCTTTGGCAACACCACGGAAAGCATTACTTCCCGGGGATACAGGGGTATCCCCGTCGTGAAGAACGGGGTGAGGGTGCATTCCGACTTCAGGGGGACAGGCTTTCTGACTGATATGCAGGGGGTGGAGACCATCCAGATCCTCCGTGGGTCGGCTGCCATTGCGCAGGGGGTGGGAAACGACCTTGGCTCGGCGGGAGGGGTGGTCAACATCGCCACCAAGACCCCGCGCTTCATCAACGCCGGGAACGTGGGATTCCGAACAGGCAGCTGGGGGCAGGTGAGACCCACCTTCGACGTGCAGTTCGTGGGCGACAGGCTGCAGCGGACCGCTTTTCGGCTGAATGGTGCCTGGGAAAGGGCCGATAACTACCGGGTCTTTGTTTCCAAAGACCGTATCTATCTGAACCCCTCATTCATCTGGCGTACCGATAACAAAACCAGCATCACGCTGGAGATGGATTACCTGCACGACGCACGTACTCCGGACCAGGGTACAGTCAACCTGAATGCCGACAGCGTATGGAATGTGTACAAGATGCCCCACGACCGCTTTCTTGGTTTTTCCACCGACAGACAGACCACAAATACGCTTACTTATCTGGCGCAGGTACACCGTACTGTCAATGAACATCTCAGCCTGCGTGTTTCTTACGCGGGCTCCGGCATGAATCAGACAAAAATCGGCTCTCATGCTTCGCCCCTCAGAAATGTCACGCAAACGGGTTTGTATAATTTACGTTCACGGGCTTATAGCGGAAGTGAAAGGGATGACAAAAACGGTGTCTTTCAGATCGATCTCATCGGGAAAAATCTCCTTACCGGCATGGTAAAACATACCTTCAACCTCGGGATCGATTACCGGTGGACCGACCTCACTACTGTCAATACCAACACGGTAACGGTGGATACGGTCGATGTCCTGCAACCCATCTCCAACACCGCACCCAATGTCAGCCTTATCAACGGAGATCCGGTCCGTTCACGCGAATATGCTTATGGCATGCTGCTGCAGGAGCTGATGACGGTCGGCCCACATCTCAAGCTCTCGCTCGGCCTCCGCTATAGCCAGTTGAGCGGTACCAGCAACAACAGTATCTCCACAAACGGCGGCAGCGTCTGGGATCCGCTGTTGGGAATCATCGTCACCCCAAGTCAAAACATCAACCTGTTTGCCTCCTACACCACCACTACGTCCCTGCGCGGCGCTGCCAACCTGCTCGAAGACCGCCTCACCCCCGCAGGCGCTTCGCGTGAAAAACAGGTCGAAGCCGGCTTCAAGACAGAGTGGTTCCAAAACAGGCTGCGGTTCAATGCAACCCTGTTCCACATTCGGAACAACAACCTCACCTACGCTGCCCTCAATGAGGCAGGAAGCAACACCGGATACTACATCAAAGCAGGAAACCTGAAACGACAAGGAGTGGAACTGGAGCTGACCGGAAAAGTACTGAAAAATATGGATGCCGTCGTGGGCTATGCCTACCTTGATGCGGGTTATCACGACAGCCCTTACTACCACGAAGGGTCCGCCCCCATGAATACAGCGGCACATACTGCCAACGGATGGGTTAATTATACCTTCTTCGAAGGGCCCCTCAGGGACCTGTCCCTGGGAGTGGGGTTCTATTACACGGGGGAGAGACCCTTCGCTGAATATACCTACCAGGTGCTTCCCGGCCACCAGGTACAGCCCAACACCCGGCCGTTTCTGGCCGATGGCTACACCACCGTGAATCTGCAGGCGGGCTACAGGATAAACCGTTGTCAGTTGCGCATATTTCTGAATAATATTCTTGATTCACAGGGGTATACGTCTTATTACAGGGGCGGATACCTCAATCCAACCGACCCCCGCAACGTCTCTGTGGGACTGAACTGGCAACTCTAAATCTCGAGATCTTCGATGGCTACAATCTTCTTGGAGATGGCATAGATGGTGAGCCCCGACTGGCTGCGGATGCCGGTCTTCATGGTGATGTTTTTCCGGTGACGCACTACGGTGTGGATGCTGATGTGAAGCGAGTCGGCAATCTCCTTGTTCATCAGCCCGTTTACAAGGCCGGTGAGGACTTCGATCTCTCTTTTGGTGAGGTTGTCGTCCTCACCCTTTTGTTTGTTTTCCTTCCTGCTTTTGTTGTCCAGCTTCGTCAGGCATTGAAGAATGTGCTCCGGCGTATCATAAAGCGTGAAGGAGATGTCGGCAAGCATGGACTGCTTTTGGATGATGCCGTAATCGATGCCGGCTACTGACAGGGAGGGATGATTTTTTCGGATCCTCCTGACCTCTTTCTCCCGGTTTACAAACTGCAACGGGTTGGCAATAAGGATGTCGATAGCTGTGGACTCCAGCATCTCCGAAAGGTCTTCCAGTGACTCCACCCGGAGGATCCGGCAATCCAGGTCGGACTGATACAAAATGGCCATCAACCCCTCACAGATAACCCTCGAGGCCTCCAATATCACGATATGAAGAAGGGGCTTACGCATCTTGCTCCTGTTCAATGCTCACACCCGCCGGGATTAGTATGGTCTCTTCTATCAGGGAGTGGATATATAGATCAAACTCAAGCTCGTAAAGTGCGAAGAACAACCGACGACGTAGATCAAGGTCGTTCTCTATCTTCACATACTTCAATAACAGTTGCTTCAGATCTTTCAATTTCAACTCAATATCGGTGTGATGCTCGCCATACTCGATGGAGGAATAAAGCTCCCGCCGGAAGGAATCGGATTTTTTCTCCTTCAGCAAGTGAATGAAATAGGGAAAGGCTATGTTGTCTTCGTAATCAAGATGCTCCAGTACTTCGGCAAAGTAATCGTTGAAGAATTTTTCAAGCAGCTTCAACTCTTTCGCAGAATGATTTTCCTGCAACTGACGAATATAGGAGCTGATTTGCGGATACTTGTCGGAGCGATAATAGTCGTGGCTCTGCTTCAGAAATTCGATCACCCGGACCAGATCGTCCCGGGTAAACAGTGGATGGGCCTTCGGCCCCAGACCATTGTAAAGATTGGCAATGCCAACGAACAGGTTTTCACTGATACTGTAACCGGTACACAGCTGCATCACAGTCTGGTCGCTCACCCGGAAATCAATGTTAAAATGCTGCAACATCAATAACAGATTAGGGTTGGCATCGATCAGATCGGCCATCTTCATATAAGACTTGACTTTTATTTTCGAAGCGTGAACCATATCGGGAAAGTATTTTTTTTCTACAAAAATAGAAAAAAGAACCCAGTTATTTGGAATTATTCTAATCAAAATGACCGTGCTGTACCCAGCCCCTCCGAACAACTGGATCAATTTCAACGTGAAGTCTGGAGAATCAGTATTCACATCCTCTTCTCTCCCTGAGTTTCCGGTCGTCTGGAATTCTCCCGTTTTTTTTGTATCATTGTGCTCTCAAATCAAAAAAACAAAAAAATGAACGGTTTTCAACAGTTATTGATGCAGCGCCGCAGCATCAGAAAATTCAAAGAGGAGCTGCTGACACCCGATGAGACACGCATGATCCTTGAAGCAGGGTTGCTTTCGCCCACTTCCAAGAACAGGCATTCGTGGGAGTTCATTGCCGTAGAGGATAAGGAGATGCTTATCCGTCTGTCGCACTGTAAGCCGCAAAGTGCTACCTTTATTGCTGATGCTGTCCTGGCTGTCGTGGTGGCGGGAAATCCCCTGGAAAGCGATGCCTGGATTGAAGATGCTTCCATCGCTGCTATCAATATGCAACTACAGGCGGAGGAACTCGGCATAGGTAGCTGCTGGGTACAGGTGCGCAACAGGTCCTACACCGACCTGCTCTCGTCGGGCGATTATATCAACGAGCTGCTGCAGATACCCATGCCCCTCGAAGTCCTTTGCGTGATTGCCTTCGGCAGAAAAGAAAAAGAAAAATCTCCGGCAAGCCTCGACAGCTTGCATTGGGAAAAAGTTCATATCGAAAGATATCTACTTAAATCTTAGGCATAAGACACAAGAGCCAACAACAGACAACAGAAAAAGATGATTGACTTCACAAAAATACCCTCTCCCTGTTATGTGATGGAGGAGGAGTTGCTTCGCAGGAACCTGCAGCTGATCAGGTCGGTCAGCGAACGTGCCGGCGTTCAGATTATCCTTGCCTTCAAAGCATTTGCCCTGTGGCGTTCGTTCCCCATTTTCCGGGAGTATATCCGTTCTTCTACCGCCAGCTCTGTGTCTGAGGCCAGGCTTGCTCTCGAGGAGATGGGTACTCCGGCACATACCTATGCCCCTGCTTATACTGACGAGGAGTTCCCCCTCTTTTTGCAGTACAGCAGTCACATCACCTTCAACTCACTTTCTCAGTTCGAACGCTTTTATCCGCAGGTGGAAGCTTCGGGGAAGGAAATAGCATGTGGGGTAAGGATCAACCCCGAATTTTCGGTGGTGGATACCGACCTCTATAACCCGAGTGCGGCGGGATCGCGCCTTGGCATCACGGCTGCCGGGATAGGGGAGAAGCTTCCCAAGGGGATTACAGGGCTGCATCTGCATAACCTTTGTGAGAACAACTCCCATGATCTGGAAAAAACGCTCGAGGTAGTGGAAAGAAAGTTTGGCCATCTCTTTGGACAGATCCAGTGGCTGAATTTGGGCGGTGGTCATCTGATGACGCACAAAGACTACGACGTGGAGCACCTCATTCAGGTGCTTCATGGCCTCAAAGCACGCTACCCGCACCTGGAAATCATCCTGGAGCCGGGGAGCGCATTTGTCTGGGAGACGGGCGTGCTGGTAGCGACGGTGGCCGACATTGTGGAGAACCACGACGTGAAGACGGCCATGCTGAACGTCTCCTTTGCCTGCCATATGCCGGACTGTCTGGAGATGCCTTACAAACCCCGCATACGGGGAGCATACCAGGAGCCGATAGCCGGAAAACCGACATACAGAATGGGTGGAAACAGCTGCCTGAGCGGCGATTTCATGGGCGATTGGTCGTTCGATACTCCGCTTGAAGTGGGCGACCGCATCCTGTTTGAAGATATGATCCATTATACCACGGTGAAAACAACCCTTTTCAACGGAGTAACTCATCCCTCCATCGGCCTCTGGACCACGAACGGTACGTTCATTCTCTATCGCCGGTTTGGGTATGAAGATTATAAAAGCCGGATGAGCTGAGTAAATCCTTTTTTCTTTTTAAACAATTTCTGCCCAAATTGTGTTAATTGAAGAAGTGAGAAGATTGATCTTTCACAAGTTTATCAACAACTATTCACATTAAACATTCACAAACTATGGGATTGATATGGTGGATTATTATCGGAGCAGTAGCCGGATGGCTTGCAGGTAAATTAATGAGGGGCGGCGGTTTTGGCTTTCTGGTTAATCTTTTGGTCGGTATTGCCGGAGGAGTCATTGGCGGATGGGTATTTGACAAGTTGGGAATCTCTACCGGCGGGGTTATCGGTAACCTTGTAACAGCACTCGTGGGAGCAATCCTGTTGCTGTGGATCATTTCACTCTTCAAAAAGAAAGCCTGAGAAAGGATTCCGTGAGACACGAAACAGGTATATTTTCCGGATCATTTAACCCTATCCACATGGGGCACCTCATGTTGGCGAACTACATCAGCGCTTTCACGCCCGTGAAGGAGGTTTGGTTTGTGGTCTCTCCTCATAATCCGTTGAAAAAATCAGGGGATCTGCTGGATGACGAAATCAGGCTGGAGATGGTGCGACTGGCGCTGAGCGATTACGAACATTTCAAAGTATCGGATGTGGAGTTTCATATGCCGCGCCCCTCTTATACAATTGATACGCTCGATGCACTTACACGGGCACATCCCGATAGGCGCTTTTCCTTGATCATCGGGGGTGATAACTGGTCCTTATTTGAACAATGGAAAGAATATAAGCGCATCCTGGAGCTCTACGAAATCCTTGTTTATCCGCGATTAGGGGAAAAAATACACATTCCCGAAGAACTGCGCAAATCGGTCCGGCTTATCAATGCTCCTGTGGTGGAAATATCCTCCACTTTCATCCGGCAAGGCATCGGAGAAGGAAAAAATATGCGTGCCTTCCTCCCGCCAAAGGTGTACGATTACATTGAGCAAAATAAGCTTTACCGCTAACGGTTAACTTTCGGCTCACTCTCCTCCCAGGTCATACCTGATCTTATCCAGAATGATCGGTAATATGGCGGTATTCACACCTGCTTCCTGTAGCTCCTCCTCATCTTCGGCAAGCATAGACCGAAAGGCATCAAAGCTACCGGCTTTCTCCAGCGACGACCGATAGAGCGAGACCGCCTTTTTGTTTTCTTCCATGCAGAGTTCCACGTGGCCTGCGTTAAGGAAATCGTGGGCATTGGGCTTGTTCTCCATAATCTGGGCATAGTATTTCCTTGCCACATCGAACTTGCGCGATAGAAAAGCACACCAGGCCACCGAACGCCATGCACGCCTGTTCTGGCTGTCGAGCAGCTCCACCTTGAAGTAGTAGTTCAGAGCCGTATCGTACTGCTTCAGCTCCAGATAGCAATGTCCGATGCTGAGCTGAATATGCAGGTCGTCGGGCCTGAACTGCTCCAGCCTGCGATAATAGTTCAGTGCTATGTCGGGCTGCTTCAGCACCCGGTAACAATGTGCTATGCGATGTAGTACCCACGTATTGTTTTCGTCGATCAGGTCGGCATGCAGATAGGCATCCAGGGCTCCTCCCGTATCTGCCAGCATCTGTCTGCAGTAGCCTATCTTTTGCCAGAACTCGCTTTTGGCAACACCTGCTGCTTCGGTCAGCATCGTGTAAGCAACAAGTGCCTCATCAAAGTTGTTTTTTTCAAAATAGTAAAGAGCTATCTGCTCCAGGTGCTGCGGTTGCAGTACCACAGGGTGAAATGCCTCAATCAGGTGATAGTTGAGCGGCAGGCTGAAAATATCCCGGAACTCGCTACGACGCCGGTAAAGCTTGAAGAAGCGATAAAGGTCCTGAATATATTGTTTGATCAGGGTATCCTCTTTCTGATAGGGATTCAGCACACCTTCCTCCTCCTGCATCTTTGTGAGCTCTTCGCCTTCGGCACCCAGCTGTGAAATTATCATGCGGCGGTAGTTTTCCGGCATCATCATAATGCTGAGGCAGAAAGAGTATTTGTCGGAGTTGCAGATTAACGACGACCGGAACATGGTCTCAATCAGGGAGACACCTTCCGACTTGTCGGAAAAAAGCTGCCGGATGCTGCTGTGACGTGGGTTAAACGGCAGGAACCAGTTGCTCATCTCCTGAAAGAAAGGGTAGGACTTCAGGTTGGAAAAGGTGGAGTGGAACACGTCGGCGCCCTCGAGCTGTAACTCGGAGAACTCCTGCAGCTTATCTGTCAGCCCGGTCTCGTCGAGTATCTTCTGCCATTCCGGGTTTTTTTCATCCAGTCCGCTTTCGCCCATCCACTCATCCAGGTTTATTTTCTTGCCAATCATCGGGCTTAACTTCATCATCTCCGGGAGGATCTCCTCGTTCAGCCGTTTTGTGATCTTCTCCGTTTCGTGTGCCTGAATGAAGCCAATGATGGCTGCGATAAACCGCCGGTTGAACAGCTTGTTGTCCGATAGCAGCTTCAGCCTGCTGCTGCACTCGGAATAGAGAGGCCAGCGGGCTGCGTAGGTCTGGAAGATGGGAATGATACCGATGATGGTACGTGTCACCAGCTCCGGCTCGGGACGGAGGCACACATCAAGAAGCAGCTCTACCTTGACCGCATCGAAGCGCTGCAGCACATTCATGGTGAGGGCGGAGAGGAGCACGCTCTTGTCGTATACGGGAATGAGCTCATCATCCATAAAACTTCGGAACGATGCAGCCATGTCGGCATTGGCCCTTGGTGATACAAATACGCAGTAAAAGAGATCCTGCAGGGTCCTTTCATGTGCCAGTGCATTTTCTTTTATACGGCGCTCCTTTTCCTCGCCCTCTTCGAGCAGATCGATAAAGGAGAAGGTATCCGCATGCCGTGTGATGATGCTCCGGTATTCGTCCAGAGAGAGCGGTGTACGCACCTGAAACAGCCGTGACTTATCGAAAAAAAGGGAGGAACTTTCCTGCAGAAGCAGGTGCTCGGCCGCATCATCGGCAACGGTGTAGAGGTCGCGGATCAGCTTGTCGTAAATATGCTGCTGCTCGGGATCCTTTTTTCCCTCAATCAGGTAGTGGAGCATATATTGATAGTTGGTCTCCAGTTCTGATATTTTTTCGGTAATGGTCCAGTGTTGTGAAAGCGAAGCAAGTCCCTTGACACCGTCAATTGCCTGTTTCAGCTGCCGCTGTTCGATATGGGAATGGATTACTTCGAGTCTGGTCCCGCTGTCGGTCGGTTGCATAATGATTTCAGTTTGATGAGTCTTTGATGATCAGGGTGGAAGGGAGTGAATCTTTCCAGGGCAGAGGTGCGGCAACCAGCTTGCTCCATCCGTCGATGCCAATGATGAGGAGGTCCTGGTCCCGAATAAACTCCTTTTCAATCTTCTTGTTATCGTCCCAAAGGCGTACCCGCCCGTCGCTCTTTTTTACAATGAACTGATAGAGCTTCTGCATCTTTGCCTCCGACTGAATGATTCCCACCGCATCCCAAACCATGATCTGCACATTTTCCATCTGGGATGTCTGGTACACAAAGGTGAAAATATGCATGTCGGCTTTACAGAGCACGGGAATGAAAATATGGCTTGTCTCTTCCAGGCCGTTGTCCAGGAAGATGCCTGTCGGCACCCTGTTCCGGTCCAGCAGCGATGACATCTGTTTTAAGGTGGATGCTTCCTTCTCCCCGAATTGTGCCAGAACAGCAGCATCGGTGATTGCCGGGTCGTTCTTCTGCTGCATGTACCTGCTTGCCTCGCGAAGGCCTATTTCGTCCTGGCCCAGCCCAATCAGCAAAAGGTTGCTGCCCTGCTCGTCGGTCATTTTACGGATTTCGGAGACAAGGTCGGCATACTCCCTGATAAAAAGCCGTACCGTGATTTTACTTTTTTCGCCCTTGGGCATCAGGTCGGCAAGCAGCTTATGTTGAAGCACTTCTATTGGCTCATCCTTCAACACGGCCTCCATGTTGGCGATGAAGTGCAACAGGGTGATTGATGATTTCTCCGTTTTCGAAAGAACAATGTCCGATGCCAGTTTGCATAGTTTTCTACCTGTCTCAAGCCGGGTGAAACAAACCAGCGCATGGGTAGGTTTCTTCAGTTCCGATTCGCCATCGATGCGATTTAACAACATATCCACAAAATCCATACCTGTGTGTTTTAAAGGTACATTTTAGCTGTTCAGTATTTTGCTGTCGAGCATGGAGTCTTTGTATCCCAAAAAATAAAGGATGCCGTCAATGCCTACGGTCGAGAGAGACTGCCCCGCATTTTGCTTCACCTTGGGTTTTGCGTGGAAGGCAATACCCAGACCGGCGATATCCAGCATGGGCAGGTCGTTGGCACCGTCGCCCACGGCCACTGTCTGCCGCAGGTCAATCCGTTCCACCTGGGCAATGAGCCGCAACAGCTCTGCCTTTCTCTTGCCGTCAACCACATCTCCCACATAATTGCCGGTAAGCTTCCCGTTGGCGATCTCCAACTCATTGGCATACATATAATCAAAGCCGTACTTCTCCTTCAGATGATTTCCAAAATAGGTGAACCCTCCCGACAAAATTGCCGTTTTAAATCCCACCTTCTGCAGCACCTTCATCAGCCGGTCGAGCCCTTCGGTAATGGGCAGGTTTGTGGCGATCTCTTTCATCACCGAGACATCGAGCCCCTTCAGTAACTTCACCCGCTGCCTGAAGCTCTCTTCAAAATCAATCTCTCCCTGCATGGCCAGTTCGGTGATGGCCTTCACTCGCTCACCCACACCGGCCCTTTCTGCCAGCTCATCGATCACCTCCGTCTGGATGAGGGTGGAGTCCATGTCGAAACAGATGAGCCGGCGCATACGACGGTACATGCTCTCTTCCTGGAAGGAGATGTCGAAGTTGAGTTCGGAGGAGAGCGCCAGAAATGCCTCCTGCATCTGTTGCCGGTCGTTGGGCGTCCCCCGCACCGACAGCTCCACGCACGATTTGGCGGCCCGCTCCTTCTCGTTGAGCGGAATACGCCCCGTCAGCCGTACAATATTGTCGATATTGAGATTCTGCTCTGCAATGATCTTCGATACGGCTGCGATCTGCTTGGCGGTAAGAATCCTTCCCAGCAGCGTGATGATATACCGGTTCTTGCCCTGCATGCTCACCCAATTGGAGTAACGGTCTACCGAGATGGGCGTAAAGCGGATGTTTACGTCCATCTCGTACGCTTTGAACAGCAGGTCCTTCATGATCTCGCCCGAGTTGTCGTTCATAGACTTGAAGAGAATACCCAGCGACAGATTTCTGTGTATATCCGATTGCCCGATGTCGAGGATGAAAGCACCATGCTTCGCGAGTATTTCCGTCAGCGCCGCTGTCAGTCCCATTTTGTCCTCTCCGTTGATGTTGAGCAAAATAATTTCTGAATTTTCCATATTTAAGTTATCATAGACCTGAATTCGGCATTTAGCCGGTCAGTTGTCTGTAATCAGCTTGTTGTTCGTCTACCGGATCCTGGCCCTACATCACCGGCAACGACACCTGGGTGTAAATATCTTCGATATCGTGCGGCCCCAGTTTGTCGAAATCTTCTTCCCGCACGGTGATGATGAGGCCTGCCATGTCGAGCGCCCCCGGGCTGATCATCAGTTGTTTGCTCCCCGTTTCGAAGTATTGCCGGGGACGGTGCGCCCTGCGCGGAAACAGATGTAGCTTGTAACGGTTTTGCTCGGTGAAGGCAATCACGTTCATCATCGGCTCCCCCTCTTCCGGCTGCCGGTGACGAAGATACTGATATACGTCTTCAAACAACTCCTCCACCTCTTCTTTGTCTGAGCTTTCAATCATCAGGCAAGCACGCAGCTCGTTATCCCCCTGCAAGAGGACCGGTGACTTGAGCCCCGCCTGCAGGTGAAAGTGATCGGGGGCAGAGGCGCCGCTACGGGGTCCGTTGTAAAAAACCACATATCCAGGCAAAAGCTCTGCCAGCGAAAGCATGTCACCCACCTTCCTGCGTATGCGCTGTGCCACATGCGAATGGAGTGGGATGGTGAGATGGTTTTCTATGATGGGGTAAGGATTGCAAAGGATGAGGTACTTATCCAGAAAAGGAATGCCTTTTTGCAGGGAGGGTCTGTTTTCCGCACACAGAAAACAGGGACGCTTTTCGATCGTTTCCGCATCGATGTCGGCCCCTGTGGATACCATCCTTGCTGGATTGTACTGTACCTTCACCTGAAAATCATCTCCCCAGAAAATGGTCTTCTCCCTGATCGTGTCCCGCTGATTGATTGCGGTTCTTAGCAGGCCCCATTCCTCTTGTTGCCGCGAGAACAAGTCGTTTATCTCTTTCGAAAGATTCATCCGCCGTCGTTTTAATTAAACAAAGATAGCGATATTTTCTTTCACTAAAAATAATCGCTTTACTGTTTGGTTATCAACTTTTTTTATACCTTTGCACCTGAATAGGTTATTTGCCCGCGGTTGTTACGAAACGGCACTCCAAAACCGTTCCACCCCAAAGGTACAAATGCTGCCAAAATTTACAAAAGACGATGAAGCTAAAAAGTCTTCTCTTTCCCTGTTTGTTTATGTTCCTTATCGTCTCCTGCTCGCGGGGGGCGGGTAAAAAGAATGCGGAGCAGGGCGTGGAAAAGATGAAAAGCGAGGCACACAGCAATTTTGCCGATCAGACTGCCTCGAACGAGGAGTTTGAACAGTTCATCCAAAGGTTCAGCACGGAAGAATCGTTCCAGTTTGAACGGATTAAATTTCCCATTAGTGTCATCGTGCCCGACGAAGCACACGAGGGCATGGCCCCAATTCAGGAGTCCATCGGAAAATACGACTGGGAAATTCTTGATCTCACCTACGATAGCACCTATCTTACGCGTCCTTACGACCAGTATTATCAGGTCGTGCGCTTTAAAAATGATACGGCCGTTGTGGAAATACGCGGCATCGATAACGGCATTTATGCCGACTATTACTTTGCGCTGATCGATAAAAAGTGGTATTTGGTCACCTTATACGAAGCTTCCTTCTAAGCAGCCTTTTTATTTCTTTAGCATCTCATCCCCAAAGCTGAGCGGCAGCAACTCCCTGGCGGAGCTTGTCGCATAGATGCCATCTTCGCTGGACATTAGTATTTTTACGCTGGAGTGAAAGCGGTTTTCCACCTCCAGCAGTACCTGACGGCAGGCACCGCAGGGGGTGATTACGTCGCGGGTAAACTGGCCGTTGTGCCAGGCAGCAATGGCAATGGCCACCACCTTTTGGTCGGGGCGGGAGGCGTTGGCAAAGAAAAGCGCAGTCCGCTCGGCGCACAGGCCAGATGGATAAGCGGCGTTCTCCTGGTTGTTTCCCGCAATCACCTCGCCGTTCTCCAACAATACGGCTGCACCTACCCTGAACTGTGAATAAGGTGCGTACGCTTTTTGTGTGGCATTTTTTGCGGCGTCGATTAATTTTTTTTCCACTTCGGAGCATTCCTCTAACAGATAAACAGCTATCTTTGTGGTTAAATTGATTTCTCTCATATCCTCATGCAGATTTTGTCACGCAAATATAACTATATTTTACCGTTCTTTGCCCTTCTCTCTTTTTTCTTTGTGGCGGATGGTCTGTCTGCACAACACAGGGTGAGGACCTACGAAGATTATATTGGCCGCTACAGCGACCTGGCCATTGACCATATGGAGCGGTACAAGATTCCTGCCTCCATCACTCTAGCACAGGGTATTCTGGAGTCCGGTGCGGGGTTAAGCGACCTGGCACGGCGCTCCAACAATCACTTTGGCATCAAGTGCCACCAAGGCTGGAGAGGGCCCTCGGTATATGCTGCCGATGATTTGCCCAACGACTGCTTCCGGAGGTACGACCGTGTGGAAGATTCTTATCAGGATCACTCCGAGTTTCTGATCAACGGAAGCCGTTACAAGATGCTGTTTGAGCTCTCCATCACCGATTACAAAGGATGGGCAAGAGGACTTCAGAAGTCGGGCTATGCCACCGACAAGGCTTACGCTAATAAGCTGATCAAGCTTATCGAAGACTACGAACTGTATCGCTTCGACGACAGAAAGTACCGCAAAGGGATCAGCCGCAGTGAGCGGCAGTCGCAACGGATGCGGGAGACGGCGCAGGTGACCTGGACACACCAGCCCTACATCACCCACGGCCTGGTGTATGTGATTGCCCTGAATGGCGACTCGTACGCCAGCATTGCCCGGGAGTTTGGTTTTGGTGAAAAAGAACTGCTGAAGTACAACGAGGTGCCCGAAGATTTTCCGCTGAGCGAAGGCGACATTGTCTATTTTCAGAAAAAAAAGACTCGTGCCGACAAGCCTTATGAGTATCATACCGTACAGGTGGGCGAGTCGATGTACAGCATCTCGCAGCAATATGGTATTCAGCTGAGAAACCTGTACCGGCTGAACAAAAAAAGTTACGAATACGTTCCGGAAGAGGGAGATCGGCTGAAGCTGAGATAAAATAAAACGAATAAAACTTTATAAAAATGCAATACAACACCCAAAAAGAAAAACTGCTGTTGCCGGAATATGGGCGCAACATCCAGAATATGGTCGACCACTGTGTTTCGATCAAAGATCCGGAAGAACGAAAGAAATGTGCCTACACCGTCATCGACATCATGGGAAGTATGTTTCCGCACCTGCGTGATGTGAACAACTTTAAACATATTCTCTGGGATCATCTGGCCATCATGTCTGACTTTAAGCTGGAGATCGACTATCCCTACGAGATCATCACGCGGGAGGAGCTCTATACCAATCCCGGACATCTCGATTATAGCAGGCCCACCATGAAGTATCGTCATTATGGCAAAATACTGGAGCGGATGATCAAAATTGCTGCCGACATGGAGGAGGGTGAGAAGAAGAACCATCTTCTCAAAATGCTGCTAAGCCAGATGAAGCGCTCCTATTCGCAGTGGAACAAGGAGGCCGACGACGAAAAGATATTTCACGACTTGTACGACCTGTCGGGCGGTAAGATAAAATTGAATGCCGACACGCACTCGATCCCCGAAGTGAAGCTGAATAACAGCCGCGATAAGCTCAAGAACATCAAGTACCAACGTAAAAGATAACGCAGATGATTCCCGGCGAAGATATCCTTCAGGTGGGACGTACGCAGAAGCCGTACGGCATCAGAGGTGAGATCATAATTCTCTTCCGCAAGGCAGAGTACGCCGATCTCGACACAGAGTTCTATTTCCTGGAAATAGAGGGTATCCCCGTACCCTTTTTTGTGGAAGAGTTCACCTATACCACCGATACCTCTGCACGGGTGAAGTTCGAGGATGTGAACGACGAGAAGCAAGCTTCGCGTTATGTGAACACCGACGTTTTTCTTTCCCGCGACATAGTGAGTGCGGTGCGTACTCAGAGTAGCGACGACTGGGAATTCTTTGTGGGATATTCCATTGTGGATCAGTATGGCGAAACAATCGGTACCATCCGGGAGGTAGACAGCACAACCATCAACGTGCTGTTTGTGGTTGAAAAAGACGGGAGTGAATATCTAATACCTGCAACGGAAGATTTTATTGTGGCTGTCGATGAGGGAAAAAAACTCCTTGAGATGTACCTCCCGGAAGGGTTGACAGAGGAGTAAAAACAACCTGCGACGGCTTCCGGAATTCGAAACAACATGCCCTTTCTTCAGCTTTTACATGTCAGCATCGGTTATCCTGCCAGCAGGGGGACAAAGATCGTACAGCACGATCTTTCCCTTACGGCAGGAGAGGGGGAGTTGATCGCACTGATCGGAAAGAACGGCTGCGGAAAGTCCACCCTGCTGCGATCCATAGCTTGTCTGCAGCCGATACTGCAGGGGGCCATGCTGTTCAATGGCGAAAACCTGACGGAGATATCCCCCAAAAAGAGGGCCAGGCTCCTTTCCGTGGTGCTCACGGAGCAGCAGCCGGTAGCGTCATTCACCGTGAGGGAGCTGATTTCTATCGGACGCGACCCCTATACAGGGTGGTTGGGAAGCCTGTCCGAGGAGGACGACCGCATTATTGCCGAGGCCATGGAAATGACCTATCTTGAAGGATTTGAGCAGAGAAACATTCACGAGCTGTCCGATGGAGAGCGGCAACGGGTCTTTATTGCCCGCGCACTGGCACAGGATACTCCGGTGATCCTCCTCGACGAGCCTACCTCGCACCTCGACCTGCCCAACCGCATCCACATCATGCTGCTGCTGCAAAAGCTGGCGAGGGAAACGGGGAAAACCATATTTATCTCTACCCATGAGCTGGAGACAGCCATGCAAGTGGCCGACAAGCTGTGGCTCATGGAGAAGGAGAAGGGGGTCACCGTGGGAGTGCCCGAAGACATGGTGCTCAATGGCATCTTCGACAGCGTCTTTCATCACCCCTCCTACGAATTCGATAAAGAGTACGGCAGCTTTGTCGTACAGAAGCTTCTCGACAAGTCCATCGCCACCCGGGTGCAACATCCCGGCAGCCTGATGGCCCGCTGGACCACCAAGGCACTCACAAGAAAAGGGTACAGGATCGCCTCCGAAGCTCCCGTCGAACTGGTTGTGGATGAAGAAAGGCGGTGCTGGGTCATTACCTGCGAAGGCAGGAGTGTGGTGACGCACAGCATCGGGGAGGCACTGCAGCAGATTTCCGCTTTCGCGGTAAAATAGCAAATCCGGGGATTTTCGGCCATCAAAAAACCCTTATTTTTATTATCTTTGCACGATTTATGGGTCAATCAGCTTTCTGCATGGAAGTAAAAAAACGAAACATCGCCATATTGGGCTCAACGGGTTCCATCGGGACACAGGCACTGGACGTTATTTCGCGGCATCCCGACAGGTTTGCTGCATACGCCCTGGTCGCCAATAACCAGGTGGAGCTTCTCATACAACAGGCACGCACCTTCCTCCCCGAGGTAGTGGTGATTGCGAACGAGTCACGGTACGAACAACTGAAAGAGGCGCTGAGCGACCTGCCCATCAAAGTGTGGTGCGGTAGCAGCGCTATTGAGGAGGTGGTGCAGGATGCCGCGATCGACATGGTACTCACTGCCATGGTCGGCTTCTGCGGATTAAAACCTACCATCAACGCCATCACGGCAGGGAAAGCGATCGCTTTGGCCAATAAGGAGACGCTGGTCGTAGCCGGAGAGCTGATCACCTCGCTGGCACTGAAGCACCGGACTCCCATTCTGCCGGTCGATTCGGAGCATTCCGCTATTTTTCAGTGCCTCAACGGAGAGGGAAACAACAGGATCGATAAGATCCTGCTCACAGCTTCCGGCGGTCCCTTCAGGACATATTCGAAAGAAGCGCTGAAGACAGTATCCAAAGCGGAGGCACTGGCTCATCCCAACTGGAACATGGGTGACAAGGTCACCATCGACTCATCCACCATGATGAACAAAGGGTTCGAGATGATCGAGGCCAAGTGGCTTTTTGGGGTAGATCCCGAACAGATAGAGGTGCTGGTGCACCCTCAGTCCATTATTCACTCCATGGTGCAGTTCGAAGACGGCTCGGTGATGGCCCAGCTGGGGCAGCCCGACATGCGCCTGCCCATTCAGTATGCCTTCTCCTATCCCCACCGGCTGGAGTCCGGCATCGCGCCGCTGGACTTCGTTAAGCTGGCGCAGCTTACCTTCGAGCAGCCCGACATGGACAGGTTCCCGAACCTGCTTTATGCCTACGAGGCTATCCGCGCAGGAGGAAACATGCCCTGCATCCTCAATGCGGCAAATGAAGTGGCCGTATCCCTGTTTTTGGAGGAACGCATCGGCTTTGTGCAGATGAGCCGCCTGATTGAACAGGCAATGCAGCGGGTCACCTTTGTGAAGAAACCTCTCCTCGACGATTATCTGCACACCGATCAGGAGACTAGGGAGTTCGTAAAATCAACATATAGAAATTTGCAATCAATCAACAACGTAAACAAGTAGTTACACATAATGGAGACATTTTTAATTAAGGCGCTGCAACTCATTCTGAGTTTATCGATACTGGTCGTGGTCCACGAGTTCGGCCATTTTATTTTCGCGCGGATGTTCAAAATCAGGGTAGAGAAGTTTTATCTCTTTTTTGATCCCTGGTTTGCTCTTTTCAGATACAAACCCAAAAAGAGCCATACAGAGTACGGGATAGGATGGCTGCCCCTCGGCGGCTACGTGAAGATTTCGGGCATGATCGACGAGTCGATGGACAAGGAACAGATGGCTCAGCCTGCCCAGCCCTGGGAGTTTCGCTCCAAGCCTGCCTGGCAGCGACTGCTGGTGATGGTCGCCGGGGTGCTTTTCAACCTGCTGCTGGCCTTTTTTATCTACTCGATGGTGCTCTTTACCTGGAACGATACCTACCTCCCGCTTAAAAATGTGACCCAGGGGATGGAGTTTAGCCAGGCTGCCAGAAATGCCGGTTTTCAGGATGGCGATATTCTGTTGCGGGCCGACGATAAGGAGCTGGAGCGCTTTGGCGTACGCACACTGCTCGATGTGGCAGATGCCACCACGGTCACCGTTCTGCGTAACGGACAAGAGGTGGAGCTCGACATCCCCGAAAGGCTGATGCAAAATCTGCTTACCGACAAGGAGGGCTTTGCCAACTACCGTGTCCCTGCCGTGGTGTACGAAGCGATGGAGGGGAGCGCTGCCCAAAAGGCAGGACTGATGCGCGGAGATAGCATCGTTGGCGTGAATGGCGTGGCCACGCCGCTGTTTGGTGACCTGCGCACGGCGCTCGACAGGAACCGCAATAGCCAGGTGACGCTCGATTATTACCGCAGCGGCTCGCTGCATACCACCGTCATACAGGTCGACTCGGCCGGTACGCTGGGCTTCTATGCCATGGGGGCTCCTCAGGTTTATAAAACGGTCACCCTCACCTATGGCTTCTTCGAATCGTTCCCGGCAGGAATGAAAATGGGCATACAGACGCTGAAAGATTATATCGCTCAGTTCAAATATGTATTCACCAAGGAGGGCGCCTCTTCGCTTGGAGGCTTCGGCGCCATCGGAAACCTGTTTCCCGCACAGTGGAACTGGCAGGCATTCTGGATGATGACCGCCTTCCTGTCGGTTATCCTCGCCTTCATGAACATCCTGCCCATTCCCGCTCTCGACGGCGGACATGTGATGTTCCTTATCTACGAGGTGGTCGTCCGTCGCAAGCCAAACGAAAAGTTTATGGAGTATGCGCAGATAGCCGGCATGATCCTCCTGCTGGGCCTGGTATTGTATGCCAACGGCATGGACGTGGTCAGGGCCATTTTTAATTAAACAACAAAAGAAGTAATTTAAAATACATAAAATCCGGCTGGGCCGCAATAAGGGTTAAATGGTCCATCCGGAAAACGGATCGAAGAGGATCCAAACAGAAAGGAGAATGAAACATGAAGATTTCGGAATTTTTCGAAAAAGAGGGAAAGACAACCTTCTCGTTTGAGCTGCTTCCTCCATTGAGGGGAAATAGCATTCAGCAGGTGTTCAATGCGATAGACCGGCTGAAGGAGTTCGATCCGAAATACATTAACATCACCACGCACCACAGCGAGAACGAATATAAGGAGGATGAACGGGGAATATTCCGGAAGGTGAATGTACGCAAGCGCCCGGGGTCGGTAGCCATTGCTGCCGCCATCCAAAACCGCTATGGCATCAGGGCTGTGCCCCACATCATCTCGCAGGGATTCTCGAAGGAGGAGACAGAGTATGCTCTGATCGACCTTTCTTTTTTGGGAGTGACCGACCTGCTGCTGCTGCGGGGAGATACCAAAAAGCTGGATGCCGGGCAAAAGAGCATGGACTCTCACCAGCACGCCACCGGCCTCCAGGAGCAGGTGAACAACTTCAATAAAGGCATTGCCTACGATGGCTCCACCCTCACGCCACCCGAAATACCCTTCACATACGGCATGGCCTGCTACCCGGAGAAACACGAGGAGTCACCCAACATGGAGTCGGAGATCTACTACACCAAGATGAAAGTGGATCAGGGCGCCGACTACCTGGTCACCCAGATGTTTTTCGACAACAGCAAGTACTTCGCCTTTGTTGATCGATGCCGTGCCGCGGGGATTACCGTGCCCATCATCCCCGGAATAAAACCCATCCACCTGAAGAACCAGCTTACCGTGTTGCCGAAGGTTTTTCGCTCCGATATTCCGGCCGACCTGGAAAAGGAGCTGCGCCGGTGCAAAGACGACGACGAAGCTAGGGAGGTGGGCGTGGCCTGGTGTATCGCCCAATGCAAGGAGCTGATGCAGCATCATGTCCCCGGCATCCATTTTTATGCGTTGATGGCCACGGAGAGTGTACACAAGGTAGCAAGTGCAATTTATTGATGTATTTCAGCGATGTCATAGGGCTCCACGATGTAAAACAGCATCTTACCGGCTCCGTACGGCGGGGCCTCGTACCACATGCCCGCATCTTTTACGGACCCGAAGGGGTGGGGAAGCTCCCGCTGGCCATCGCCTACGCGCGTTACCTCAACTGCGCAAACCGTGGTGACGAGGACGCGTGCGGAGCGTGCCCCTCCTGTCACAAGTTCGACAAGCTGGCACACCCCGACCTGCACTTTGTATTCCCGGTGGTGAAGTCGAAGGTGAGCGACGAGTACCTGCCGCAATGGCGTGAGTTCCTGTCGCAAAACAGCTATTTCAACCTCAATCAATGGCTTGCCTTCATCCGGGCAGAAAACGCCCAGGGCGTGATCTACGCCAAGGAGAGCGATGAGATCATCCGCAAGCTCAACCTGAAGGTTTATGAAGCTCCCTACAAGATTATGATCGTCTGGCTGCCCGAAAAGATGCACGACGCCTGTGCCAACAAGCTGCTGAAGATGATTGAGGAACCGCCTGAAAATACGGTCTTCCTACTCGTGTCGGAAGACCGGGAGAACGTGCTGCAGACTATCTGGTCGCGCTGCCAGCCCCTTCATATCCGTGCCATCGAAAACAACGAGATTGTGGATGCCCTGCAGCAGCGATACAGCCTCGATCACGCCGACGCCAAGTCTTGCGCCCATATCGCTAACGGCAGCTTCACCAAAGCCATTGAACTGATTACCTCCTCCCAGGAGACCCGCTACTTCTTCGACCTGTTTGTAAAGATGATGCGCACATCGGTGTCGGGCAACATCAAAACCATCAAAGAAACGGCTGCCGAACTGGCCGGCATTGGCCGCGAGATGCAGAAGAGCTACCTTCTCTATGCACTGCGCATGTTCCGGGAATACTTCGTGAGCAACCTCCGCGAGCCGGCAATGCTCTACCTGAATGAAGATGAACGTCAGTTTGGTGAGCGTTTTTCCCCTTACATCAACGAGCGGAACATCGAAGCTTTCAGCGACGAGTTTTCGCTGGCACACCGGCAGATAGAGCAAAACGGCAATGCAAAGATTATTTTCCTCGATCTTTGTTTAAAAGTTACCGTGTTATTAAGAAAATAATTTTGTAACTTGCACTCTGTTTTATTTTTAAATATCAAAAAGTTTCGCTTACCGGCCATCGAAAAGCGAATTTATATATATGGACAAAGAAATTTTATCTGATAAAATGGCGGATATCGTCCCCATCAAGACCGTGACCGCAAGAAATACCAAAAGCTGTAAAGGCTGCACACCCCATAATAACAAACTTCACATTTACGACTGGCTGCACGATTTTCCGGAATTTCAGGATCTCTCGAAGATGGTGGAAGTACAGTTTAAAAATACCCGCAAGGGGTACTACATCAACAGCAACGACCTGGAACTGCAACTGGGCGACCTGGTGGCCGTCGAGTCTGTGCCGGGTCACGACATCGGGACGGTGACCCTCACCGGCAAGCTGGTGGAGCTGCAAATGAAGAAATACAACTTTCGGGAGGATGCAAACGGTGGCCTCAAGCGCGTCTATCGAATAGCGCGGGCTACCGATCTGGAGAAATACGAACAGGCAAAGGCGCGCGAACAGCCTACCATGATCCGTGCCCGCCAGATCGCCGAAGAACTGGGCCTGCAGATGAAGATCGGCGACGTCGAATATCAGGGAGACGGCAACAAGGCCATCTTTTATTATATTGCCGATGAGCGGGTAGACTTCCGGCAGCTAATCAAGGTGCTGGCAAGCGAGTTCAGGGTAAAGATCGAGATGAAGCAGATCGGCGCCCGTCAGGAGGCAGGCCGCATTGGCGGCATTGGACCCTGTGGACGCGAAATGTGCTGTAGCAGCTGGATGCCCAGCTTTGTTTCGGTCTCCACGTCGGCTGCGCGTTACCAGGATATCTCCATCAACCCACAGAAGCTGGCAGGACAATGTGGCAAGCTTAAATGCTGCCTGAACTACGAGGTAGATGCTTATGTGGAAGCACAGCGCGGCATGCCGTCGCGCGAGATCGTGCTGGAGACCAGGGATGCCGATTATTATCACTTCAAGACCGATATCTTCGCAGGGATGATCACCTATTCCTCCGACAAGTTCAACGCCAGCAACCTGGAGACGATCTCCAAAGAACGGGTCTTCGAGATCATCGCGATGAATAAAAAAGGAAAGAAACCGCTCAAGCTGACCACCGATACGGACGATAAAGCTCGGGCTGAGGGTGAGTTCGCCGGCGACATACTTGAAGATCAGAGTATCACCCGCTTCGATGATGAACGGAAAAAGACAAATAAAAGAAGAAAGCCCCGCAGAAGACGTCCCGATCAACCGTCGGGCAACAGAAACAGGCGTGGTGAGCGCCCTACAGGAGAGAAAGATGCGTAGCGCCCTCCTTTTTCCGGTGCTCCTGCTATTTGCGTTTTCGCTTTCCTGTACGGAAGGAGAGGCCTATTACCGCTTCCGGCATATCGACAAAGGCAAGTGGATTCGTGACAGCACCATCTGCTTCCCCATGGATTCCCTGGCGCTGCAGCCGGGAGAAAACTACGATGTATCCATCGAGATAACCACGAGCCTCTCTTACCCCTATCGCGATCTCTGGCTGAAGGTAACTCATAATTTTACCGATACACTCTTGCGGAGCGATACAGTGCATTTCCGGATCGCTGACGACTACGGCCGCTGGCTGGGGAGTGGCGCAGGAGGGCTGAATCAGCTGTCGCTGCCCCTCTTTTCGTCGCTGCCCCTCGATACCGCCTCGCGCTATGTTGTTCATCTACAACAGGCTATGGAGGCAGACCCCCTGCCGGGCATCGAAAGGATAGGAATTAAAGTAGCAGTTGGAAAAGGAGAGAGATGAAAATAGTGTTCATAGGAGCCGGTAATCTGGCGACACATCTGGCTGCAGCCTGCAAAGCTGCGGGAAACAACATTGTCCAGGTATACAGCAGAACGATGGAGAATGCCACATTGCTTGCCGGAGAAACAGGGGCCGAGGCGGTAAATAATCTGGAACAGATCCGCCTGGATGCCGACCTCTACATCTTCTCGGTGAAGGACGATGCACTGCCTGCTGTCGTCCGGCAAATGCCGCCCACAGAGGGTGTCTGGGCACATACCGCCGGCAGCCTGTCAATGGATCTATTTGCAGCCCGCAAGGCGGAACATGGGGTGATCTACCCTTTGCAGACCTTCAGCAAGCAGCGGAAAGTAGACTTTGCCTCCATCCCCCTTTTTATTGAGGGAAGCAATCCCGCCACGACCCGCTTATTGGAGGAGCTGGCAGGATCCCTCTCCCGCAATGTCCGCCGCCTCTCCGGCGAAAAAAGACGAACGCTGCATCTGGCTGCCGTATACGCATGCAACTTCGTAAATCACATGTATACGCTGGCATCGGAGATCATTGGGAGGGAAGGCCTTCCGTTCGACCTGCTGTTGCCTCTTATTGCCGAAACTGCCGCCAAGGTGACGGAGATGGCGCCGCAGGCAGCACAAACGGGTCCTGCCATACGTTTCGATGAAGAGGTGATGCGCAGGCACCTCTCGCTGCTCCCCGATCCGGAGACGAAAGAACTCTATACATTAATCAGCAAAAGTATTCACAAACATTCTATATGAGCGCCATCAACTACGATCTGAAGAAGATCAAAGCTTTTATTTTTGATGTCGACGGGGTCCTTTCCTGTCAGACCATTCCCATGTCGTCGGAGGGAGAGCCGTTGCGTACGGCCAATATACACGATGGCTATGCAATGAACCTGGCCGTGAAACGTGGCTATGGCGTGGCCATCATCACCGGCGGCAACTCCCGGGCAGTGCGGATACGATACGAGTCGCTGGGGGTCACCGATATCTACCTGAAGTCGTCCATCAAGCTGAACGACTTCCACCATTACCTGCAAAAAACAGGCTATCGCCCCGAAGAAATCCTCTTCGCGGGGGACGATATGCCCGACTACAAGGTGATGAAGGAGGTGGGCCTGCCCGTTGCCCCGTGCGATGCTGCACCCGAGATCAGGGCCATTGCAACGTATGTCTCTCCCAAATTGGGGGGGCAGGGCGTGGCACGCGACGTGATCGAGCAGGTGCTGAAAGTCCAGGACTGCTGGATGGACGAGGAGGCTTTTGGATGGTAAAAGCAACGTTGACAACACCCCCGGACCAAAAATTAACATTTAAAAATTGAGCGCTTAAGAAACATGCGTTATATTTGTAACAATAAAAAAAACCACTCCAGATAATGGCAAAATTCAAGGGTTATGTAGAGGTAAACACAGGCCGCTGTAAGGGCTGCGATCTCTGTGTGGTGGCTTGTCCCACCGACGTGCTCGAGCTGCAGCCGCGCGAAGTAAACGACCGCGGTTATCATTATGTATATATGAAGAACGAGGACGATTGCATCGGCTGCGCCAACTGCGGATATGTGTGTCCGGACGGATGTCTGACGGTCTACAAGGTAAAGGTTGGATAATCTTTTATCTCAATGAGAAACAACGCGTAAAAGGAACATTATGTCAGAAGAAATAGCATTGATGAAGGGAAACGAAGCCATTGCCTATGCGGCAATACGTTACGGCGTGGATGGCTACTTTGGTTATCCCATCACACCCCAATCCGAAATCATCGAAACCCTCATGGAGGCTGCTCCCTGGAAAACCACGGGAATGGTCGTCCTGCAAGCTGAAAGCGAGGTGGCCGCCATCAACATGGTATATGGTGGTGCTGCCTGCGGTAAGTATGCCATGACCTCCTCCTCAAGCCCCGGCATCAGTCTCAAGCAGGAGGGCATCTCCTATATGGCCGGAGCAGAGCTGCCGGCACTGATCGTGAACGTGCAGCGTGGTGGCCCCGGGCTGGGTACCATACAGCCGTCGCAAGCCGACTACTTCCAGACGGTAAAGGGGGGCGGACACGGCGACTATAAGCTTATTACGCTGGCACCCAGCTCGGTGCAGGAGATGGCCGACTTTGTGGGGCTTGCTTTTGACCTGGCCTTTAAGTACCGTAACCCGGCCATGATACTCACCGACGGGGTGATCGGACAGATGATGGAGAAGGTGAAGCTGCCAGCCTGGCGTCGCCGCAGAACGGAGGAGGAGATCCGTGAGCAGTGTCCCTGGGCCACCCTCGGCAAGACGGCCGACAGAAAGCCCAATATCATCACCTCGCTCGAGCTCGATTCGGCAGCGATGGAGAAGAATAACGAACGCTTCCAGGCCAAGTACCGTGTGGTGGAGGCAACGGAAGTACGCTACGAAGAGGTGAAATGCGACGATGCCGATTATCTGCTGGTGGCCTTTGGCTCCGCAGCACGCATCTGTCTGAAGACCATCGATCTGGCGCGAAAGGAAGGCATCAGGGTCGGCCTGGTCCGTCCCATTACGCTGTGGCCCTTTCCATCGGAGGTCCTGCAAGCCCATAGCGGCAGGGTGAAGGGAATGCTCACCGTTGAGCTGAATGCCGGGCAGATGGTAGAGGATGTCCGCCTCGCGGTGAACGGACAAATTCCGGTCGCCCATTACGGCAGGCTGGGAGGCATCGTTCCCACTCCCGAAGGGGTGCTTGCGGCATTAAAAGAAAAAATTGTCCAATAAAAAAGGTACCGTCATGGATCCAAAAATCAGAAACATTTTTTTGCTTCTCTTCTTGCTGGCTTTTGTAGCGACCATCGTCGTTTATTTCTCGTCCGCCCAGGATATGAGGCTCACCTGGTATTTCGGTGGCGCAGCGGTGATATTTTACCTTATCTACCGGTTCAGCAAAAAATAAATGGTAGGAAACGCGCATGACAATCATTATCACACAAGTGTGTGGTTAAAGCGAGTTTTGCGCTATTTTTTTGAAAGTCAATAGTTTAATTGTATGAAAACAAATCAAATAATAAGCCCTGAGAACCTGGTATACGCCAAGCCGGAACTCATGAACAACAACCACATGCATTACTGCCCCGGTTGTTCGCACGGCGTGGTGCACAAGGTTGTTGCCGAAGTCATTCAGGAACTGGGGCTGCAGGAGAAAACCATCGGCATTGCACCGGTGGGTTGTGCCGTGTTTGCCTATAATTACATCGATATCGACTGGCAGGAGGCGGCTCACGGCCGTGCTCCCGCGCTGGCCACAGCCACCAAGCGGCTCCTGCCCGACAAGATGGTGTTCACCTATCAGGGCGACGGTGACCTGGCGGCCATCGGCACAGCGGAGACCATCCATGCTGCCAACCGCGGTGAGAATATCGCCATCATCTTCATCAACAACGGTATCTACGGGATGACGGGCGGCCAGATGGCACCTACCACGCTGAAAGATATGAAAACCTCCACCTCTCCCGAGGGACGCAATGTGCAGACCATGGGCAACCCCCTGAAAATACTCGAGCTGCTGGCCCTGCTCGACGGTGTTTGCCTGGCCACCCGCGTTAGCGTGCATACCGCTGCGGCAGTGAAGAAGACACGGAGGATGATCAAGCTTGCTTTTGAAAACTCCATGGCCGGTAAGGGAACATCCATCGTTGAAGTGGTGTCGACCTGCAATGCTGGGTGGAAGATGACTCCCGCTGCAGCCAACGACTGGATGGTGGAAAACATGTTTCCGGTATACCCCATCGGCGATTTGAAAAACATTTAAACAAGAAGGAGATAGCATGTTACAGGAAATAGTGATTTCGGGTTTCGGCGGACAGGGAGTGTTGTCCATGGGCAAGATCCTTGCTTATTCGGGCATGATGGAAGAGAAGGAAGTATCGTGGTTCCCGGCTTACGGGCCGGAGCAGCGTGGCGGCACAGCCAATGTCACGGTCATCATCTCCGACGAGCCCATCAGCTCGCCCGTGGTGAATCAGTTTGATGTCGCCATCGTGCTTAATCAGCCCTCGCTCGAGAAATTCGAGGCCCGCGTGAAGCCCGGCGGAGCACTGATCTACGATGGATACGGCATCCACAAAAAAGTAGAACGGAAAGATATCAATGTATACAGAGTCAATGCCATGGACGAATCCATAAAGATGGACAACACCAGGGTGTTTAACATGATTGTGCTGGGGGGACTGCTCAAAATATCCCCCATGGTGGAACTTGAAAATGTAATGAAAGGCCTTAGGGAGTCACTGCCCGAGCGGCACCATAAGCTGTTGCCCATGAACCAGGAGGCCATCCTGCGCGGCATGGAGATTGTGCAGCAGGAACAGCAGGCAGAGCAGGTGTAGTCATTTCTTACCGAAAGGCCACCAACTCCATTTTCTCTTCTTTTCGCTTGCCGGTTTCTCCGCTTTGCCGGTTGTGGCGACGTTGGGTTGCGGCACAACAGTCTGATTGGAAGTCTGTTTTGCCGCATTCTTTTTCACCAGTACTTTCTTTTTGGTATTCCCGGTTTCTGCGCCTTCGCTGTTTCGCCTGCTCT